>JBAPYY010000637.1:0-6871 GCA_049284975.1 Occallatibacter sp. | reverse complement strand
ATGCTGTCTTATCGGAAATCTTCATCAAGCGCAGCAGAGCGTTCACGCGCTCAGGGTCGGCGGTGCTCAGTCCGTGCAGGTTCTCGAATAGATGGAAGTCAGAAAAAACGGCTGAGAAAAGGTCCCGGTACGATCGAATGTTAGCCGGGCCGATTTCCATTTTGTCGATATAGATGGCTCCTTGAGTGGGCCGGTACAAGGCGGTTAACAGTTTGAGGAATGTCGTCTTCCCGCCGCCATTTCCGCCGATAAGGAGCAGGACTTCGCCGCGTCGAATCTCGCCGTTTACAGGGCCGACTTTGAAAGTGGCATTTCCATCGGGGCCTTTATATGCAAAGCAGACGCCTTTGAATCGAATTTTAGCGAAAGAACTCAGGTCGACCGACGGTGCTGCTTCCTCTTCCATTGCATTAGAGAGGCCTTCGTCCAGAGCCGTCTCCAAACGCTGAAGATTCTCGACAGCCACATTCACCTGCGAAAGCATGGGGATAAGCGTGACCACATTAATGAGAGGCCCAAAGAAGAACAGGATCGCGGCTACAATCTTTGTTGCCGACCCTGAAAATGAAGTTGCGATGACGGGAAGAACAAAGGCCACAGCGCCAAGCAGGAGGACGAAAAACATCTCGATAAAAATGAGATTGTTTGAGAACAGAATATTGACGCGAGTGCGTACGCCGAGCACGCGAGCGGTATTTTGTTCGAAGTCCTGAAATACATCGTCGCCTTTCAGTTTGTTGATGCGGATTTCCTTGAACCCCTTCAGCAATCCATTCAGAGTGTCGAACAGTTCGTCTTCCTGCCTCGACGCATCGTTCAGTCCCCGGTCGTAAGCAGCGCGATCCTTGAAGTATTTGCCGGCGCCGGCAGCTATAAGAGCCAGACAAAGCAGCATCGCGACAGGCGACACGATGGCGATGTAAACCAGCGTGCACAGAATCATGATGACGCCTTGCGCCGCAGCGAAAAGAGGGCGCGCGGCCTGTGAGATGGCTGACATGTCCCGGCTGATACGCGCGTGGATGTCGGCCTCGCCGATCGATTCCAGTCCGAGCAGATCGGAGCGTCGGATCTTGTCGGCCAATCGCAGTCGCACACTGCAAATGGCGGCCTCTGATATCCGCGTCGATTCATAGAGGATATAGCGCAGCGAATAGACAAATAGTGAAATCGACAGGGCGAACCAGAGAAAAAGCTGCCAGGACGGCCCACCGCCGCGCAACGCATCGACCGCAGCGTTGATCACGGCCAGATTCATCGCATTGGCTATGCCCGAAGCTACGGTAAGCACCAGCAGCTTTCGGTTCAGGGCGTGGGTCTCCCGTTGCATGAAGCCTACGATGCCGAGTCTCATCAAGCTGATCATGGTCGAGTCATGCAAGCGAGTTATCCAGCCGCGACATCGAGGTCGCGGTCAGAGACTGCCGTTGAAATACCTCCTAAGAGACGCGTCACTTCCGCATCGGGGTATCGAACGATTGCCGCCAGCAGAGACTTGAATTGCGCAGCCATGCGCTCGACGGTGGCGGTGGTGAACAAAGCAACGTTGAATTCCAAAGCTCCGCAAAGCTCTCCAGCGGTTTCATTCAATGAGAGCGTGAGGTCGAAAGTCGCTCCTGCCGACGGCCGCTGCAGGTCTATCGGGGTTGCCACAAGGCCACTCAAGACGAGCTGCTCTTTGGGGACGTTCTGCAGCACAAACATCGTCTGGAAGACGGGGCTATGGAGAGCGCTTCGATCGGGTTGGAGGGTCTCGACGATCCGGTCGAAAGGAGCGTCCGAGTGCGCATATCCGTTCACAGCGGCGCGGTGAGCGCAGGCCTGAACCTCACGGAAAGTCGCGCCTTTCTGCCACTCAACCCGGAGCGCCAGCGTGTTAACGAAGACGCCGATGAGCGCCTCGGTCTCCACCGGATACCGATTGGCCAAGGCCGTTCCAATCACGACGTCTTCCGGGTTGTCGTAGCTTGACAGCAGAATTGCGTACGCTGCCAGCAGAGTAACAAAGAGCGTAGTTTCAGACTCCCGGCTCAGACGCCGCAGCCGGCTGGTGAGCTCACGATCAACGTTGATCCGGACCGTGTCTGCGTAAAATTCCCCACCGGCCTGGCGCGGGCGGTCGAGCGGCAACTTTGCCATTGGAGGCGCGCCGCGAAGGTTTTTCCGCCAGTAGTCGAGTTGCTTCGCTAATCGCTCCCCTGCCAGCCAATGCCTTTGCCAAAGGGCGTAGTCCGCGTATTGCACCGGCAGGTCAGGCAATAAATCTTCCTGGCCTGTGAGTGCGCCGTTGTAGATGGTTGAGAGTTCTCGCAACAGAATCTGCACCGACCAATCATCGCTGATGACATGGTGCATCGCCAGATGGAGAACGTGTTGGTTGCCGGCAAGGCGAATGACCGTCACCCGCCACAATGGACCGTTGGCAAGGTCGAAATGTCGGCTGCTGGACGCGCGGAGGCTAGCATTGAGTGCCGCTTTACGCTGGTTCTCCGGCACGTGGCGCAAGTCAACGAATGAGAGCACGCTGGCACACGCAGTTGCAATCTTCTGCACGGGTCCGTCGCCCAAAATCTGGAAGCATGCGCGCAAGCTATCGTGGCGAGTACAGAGGATCGCGAGCGCTTTTTCCATTGCTGCAGTATCAAGAGAGCCTTCCAGTCGAAACGCACGAACCATGTTGAAGGTCTCGCTCGGACCCTCGATTCCTGCCAAGGTCCACAAGCGCTGTTGCACGAAGGAGAGCGGAGTCTCCGAGTCCCGCGGCGCCAGCCGAATCACTTCATCCGGTTCGAGAGTGCGCGCGCGTTCCACCGCCTCCGCCAGTTGTGCGAGCGTGGAATGCTCGAATAGGCAATTGGGCGAAAGCATAACGTGAAAGGCGGCGGAAATGCGGGCCACCACCTGCATTGCAATTAGAGAATGGCCGCCCAGCTCGAAGAAGTTTTCATGAACGCCGATTTGTTGCAATCCAAAGAGCTCTGACCAGATTTCCTTCAGGCGCTGTTCGACAGCGGTGCGCGGGACCACTTTAGCAGCGTCTGGCCGCTGCCCCGCCAAGCGAGGGTCCGGTAGCGCGCGACGGTCGAGTTTTCCATTCGCAGTCTGCGGCAAAGAGTCCACGAAGACGAAAGTTGCCGGGACCATGTAGTCGGGGAGTGTTGCGGAGACCATGGCGCGCAATTCATTCACAGAGGGTGGCGCCTTCGCATTTGCGGGAACCAGCCAGGCAGCAAGGTTCTGTTCGCCTGTTGCGTCGGACCAAGCGGTCACGAGAGCGTCACGGACCAATCCAGTGCCCGAGAAGAAGGCCTCCACTTCGGCGGTCTCGACACGGTAGCCCCTGATCTTGACCTGGAAATCGGAGCGGCCGAGGTGCAACAGACAGCCATCGGGCAGCAAACGGCCCTGGTCGCCGGTGCGGAAGATGCGCCGCTCACCGACATCGGGGTCAGGCACAAATGCCGCAACCGTCAGTTCGGGACGGCCCCAGTAGCCACGGGAAAGATAACGGCTTCGCACCATGATCTCGCCGGCAGCGCCCGCGGCGACCGGCTTCCCCCCGGTATCCCACAGCAGCAACTCGACATCATCCACCGCATACCCTGCCGGCACCGTGCTTCCTTCGATTCGTGTGTCGGAGTAAATGGGAAATTGGCAGATGGGACTCAGCTCCGAAGCGCCGAAACTCACGATCATGCGTGTATCCGCCAAAAAGTGACGCCGAAAGAGACGGATTTCACCGGCATATACCGTCTCGCTACCCAAAAAGACAAGACGCACCGACGGGAAACGATCCTCTGGAGTGAGCAGGCGGCAGAAGTGGCGGAACATGGTGGCCACCGCGAAAAACACTGTGATCTGCTTGTGCCGCAGCCAGTCAGCCAGTCCTGTGAGGCCCTCGCGCTTCACTTCGAAGTGAAAAAGTGTCGCTCCGTTCAGCACGGTGCAATAGATGTCTCGCACCGCGCCGGCAAAGTTGGGGGAATAGAGCAGCACAAGACGGTCTGTAGCCGAAATTCGTCCGCCGTTGGTATACACCATGGTCAAATGCAGAACATAGCGATGGTCCTGCATGACTCCCTTGGGTTTTCCTGTTGAGCCCGAGGTGTAGAGGATGTACGCCAAGTGGTCGGCGGTGATGGGCAGGCCAGGATTCTCTTCGGAAAGGCCGGGGGCAAGAGCGTCCAGGTTGATCAACGGAAGATCGAATGGAGCACAGAGCTGCGCGGCTTGCTCCATTCGTCCGGCATCGGTGATCATCAGAGCCGGTTTGCACTCTTCGAGAATCGCCGTAGTCCTCGCCGCTGGCTGCGACGTATCCAGGGCGATGTAGAACTTTCCCGCCTTCAACACCCCCAACATGGCGGCTACAACCGGGACGCCGTTCCCAACCAGCAAAGCCACCGGCTCCGAACGCGCTCCACGCGCGGCCAGAACGGCGTGTGCGATGCGGTTGGCCAGACCGTTCAGTTCGCGATAGGTGACGTTGAATCTGGCCCCAGCAAGGGCGATCTTGTCCGGAGACAGGTCCACTTGGTGCTCGAACCTCTCCGGGACGGATCTCTCCACATCTTCCCTAGGGAAGGCGACGAAGCGGCTCGTGGCTGCGGTCGGCTCCACGGAGATAGACATTGCAGGAGATTGCAGTGTTTCAGGCATGGCGGAGGGCCTCCTCCACTGGGTCCACAATCTTCACGCGGGAGAGAAAGTCGGCGACCGCGGGGTTCCCTCTGAGTCTAAGGAGATCGATAGTGAGCGGAAGCTCCGTGCAGCCGGCCAGGACGCAATCATAGTCGTCCCCTGATTGCAGGATGGTCTCGAACAATTCATTTCCAATTTCCACCGCCCGACGCTCGTCCAACGACTTGATGCCCTCAAATACGGCGCTCATTAGCAGGCTGGTCAACATGGGCGACGGGTCGTCAAAGGCGATACCGGCATCCCTGCAAGGCGTGGAAAACACCTTGCCGATTTGGGCACCCTCGGTCATCAGCAACAGAGCCTTTTTGCAGGACAGAGACCGGAGCGCCTCCACGGAAGACCCGACCAAAGAGATCATCTGCACTTGCTCCGCAAAATCACCGAGGTCGTCCATCATTAACCGCCAAAAGTAGTGGGCGGAATTGCACGCGAGGATGCAACTAGCCGGCTGCATTGTGGGGCCGGCGAGATCTACAGCTAATCGCACGGCGCTGGCTAGCTTGAAAGCTACTTCATGGCACAAAGGAGTGTCTGGGCTGCCCTCGCCGAGGATGACGGTGGAGCGGTCCGGCATGGAGCAGGCCTGAAAGAGAACAATGGAGCGGGAGTCCTGGAAACGCGCGCAAGCCTGCCGAAACGCAAGAGAGCCAGCCAGCGGACCCATGCCGCCAATGATCGCGAGCGGGGCACGATCTGGATCAGCTGGGAAGAGGCAAAACACCTCGTCCGGCTGGTCCTGGTCTGTGACGGGCAGGCCATTCGATCGTCGCAGAAATGCGTCTGCGCTTAGCGCTGCCTCGTAGCCCGCCATGGTCAGTATCGCTTCCTTGTAGTGCTGAAATCGCTGTACCGGCGCCTCAAGGACCTCAGGTTCAAGCTCGAATTGTGAGTCGGGAGTCAAGCACTGGCCCCAACAGACACTGGCTTTGCTGACTGGCCGGCGAACTCGTTTCGCATCATTTCTGTCAACCCTCGCATCACTTGCCCGAGGTTTCGCAGATAGGTGCGGAAAATAGAGCCGGCTCGCTCCGGGTCGAACTGCGTTTTGGTGGCAACCAGATAGCGATCAAGTGCCTCGACCACGACAAGAAAATGAGCGGCTTCGACCTCGTCTTCAACGTGTGCGGCGACGTAGGTGATGGCCCTGCGGCGCTCTGGCGCGGTGAGTTGAGTGTGTTGCTCGAAATAGGAGTCAGCAGCAGGCAGAGCGATGGAATACTCTCCGTGGTTGTAGATCTCAGAGAACATATTGGTCAGCAGACCATCGGGGATGGCCTCGACCACCATGTTGCGGTAAACCCACTGGCTAAACCGGTAAGCTTCCGGCAGACGGTATCTCCGCAACTGCCAGAGGTCGCCACCTGTGAGTGCTTCCGCAAAATTTTCGTAGAGCTCTGCGTGGGTGTGGCCATCGAAATCCAGGCCAAGATCCTCGTAGCTGGTTGAGGCATTTCTCGCCGCGGCAAGATACAGATTGGAGCGGTCTGATTCTCCGGCATTGTTGGCCATTCTTTGCAGCCGGCACGAAAGCCCATAAATTGCCAGCATCTTCAGGTGAGTTGCCTTCCAGGAGCACGCGAACGTGTGCAGCAGACCCTTGGACCATGCCTGCAAGGGAAGCATCCGGAAGAACTCTTCGATCTCATTCACCGAGGCGTGCTCATGGGAGAATGCGTTACTCAGAGTGTCACGGAGTTCCGAGGAAGGAACCAATGAAATGACAGGGTTGACGACTTCGCTTAGAGAAGTGATGGTATCCATGATCGGGACTCCTTTGTGGGGGATTTGAACGGTATGATTTGCCTGGGCGAGTGTACAAGGGGTTCTTCGCGGGAGAAAAGCCGCGCCGCTTCGCGCAGCATCTGTGTCTGCCCGTCCGTTGGAAACGACGGCCAAACCAGCCCTGACTGCGCCAGCAGCATTTGGGTACGTCCAGAGACGATCTCCATGCGGCGCGCTCGCTGCTGCGGCGATGCACCTCGATAGAGGCCGAAGTTTTCCAACGTCTCGGTCAAAGCGGCATTTGTGCCGGGCTCGTCCACCGCAGCTTGCAAGCGGGAAAGAAATGCGTCGAAGCCACAAGCGCGGACTTCGCCGGTTGCGGTAACGAAGTCGGCCAGCTTATCCCTTCTCGAGTTTTCCAGGTGATGAGTCTCATTGGTGAGATTAG
>JBAPYY010000636.1:0-2930 GCA_049284975.1 Occallatibacter sp. | reverse complement strand
GAGCAGGCGCCTGAAGAGCTGCTGCAATGTGCTCATGCGGAAGCCATCAGTGAAGATGAGAACGCTTGGATTAAGTCCGTCCAGCGGCAACTTACCAGATAGTCGTTCCATGAGCGAACTGGAATTCTCAATAACAACGCCGCAGAGACGAAGGTCAAGCAGTTCCCGAACAGGCATCGATTCGCGACGGTCCTCCATCGCTACCACAACGCGATCAACCAAGGGCCGAGGGCCACGAAAAGCACGAAGGTCCGCCGAAAGGCGTTCGGCTCGTTCAGGGCCTTCGCTTTCGCCTCTCCATCCTACGACCTCCATGCCGGTATCGCGGCTGCCACGCAACTGAGCGACAACGGCGCGAGCCCGCTCGCCGCCGCCCAACACATAAACCCGTTCCCTGAACATGGGTAGGCCAATGATCCACTCATAGGCGCCGCGCCAGAGAACGAGAAGAATCGCGAGAATAGAGACCCCAACGGACAAAACATAAGGACCGACATCCAACTCCGGGAAACAATAAACGAATCCGGCAAGAACAAAGGACAGCACGCCCAGAACCAGCAACAGACGAAAATATATCTCCCAGTCCTCGGAGATGCGCCGCGGTTCATAAAGGTCGAAGTAATAGGTGAGGAGCAGTGTGAATACTGTTATGCCGGCGATTTTGATCAAGCCGGCCTCATAAATTAAAACAATGTACGTATCCGGACCCATGAGGACCGTGGTGGCCAGCAGAAATGAACCGCCAACGAGGACCACCTCGCAAATAAGCAGCACCAAAGTCCGAGTCGGATAATAGACATTGAAAAGTCTGATCATCCTTGCCGCCGCTTATCCTTTCGTGTGGGCGATCCAATGCTCGCGTCCTGCTTGCCATAATCGTAGTAATACGAGGTGCCGCGTTGAGTTTCCTTGACCGCGTTGAGCACGAAGCCGAGGATGCGCGAGTTGGCGAAGGCGGCCTGCGCGCGCTGCGCAACATCGAAAGGCGTAGTTGCTCCGCGGGCAACAAGCAGCACTGCGTCGGCGGCGCGGGCCACGTCGATTGCGTCCGCAAACGCGAGCACCGGCGGGGAGTCGATCAAGATCCAGTCAAAGTGCGGCGAAAGGCCGGCTACCAACTCTTCGATGCGATGATTGGCGACTAGCTCCGACGAGTTGTCGCCGCCCGCGCCAGCAGGGATAAATGCGAGATCCGGGATGCCGACCATAATGCCGTCTTCGACAATGCGGGAATTCTCGTTGCGCTGCAGGATGTCGCTCACCTCCGCTGATCCCGCGAGATATTCCGTGAGTCCGGGCGTGCTGGGCGCGCCCAGAACTGCATGGAGGGCTGGCCTGCGCAGATCGGCGTCAATAAGTAAAACAGTGTTATTCCTATTGCGCGCCAGACTCACCGCTAGATTCGCCGCTACAAATGTCTTGCCCTCCTCAGGCATACCGCTGCTGACCAGGATTGTCTTGAGCGGATTCTGATCGCGAAACTGGTAGATTTGCGAACGCAGCGCGCGAAACTGCTCGATGCTTTCGCCGCGGTCTCCAAGTGTCGGCAGGGAGACCAGGGAGGGTTTCCACGCATGCAAAACTGTGTTACCAAGGCTGACGCCAGCCTCGATCGGCGACAAATCCTCTGGGCTGGACGCAAGGTACGGGTCGGGATTCTCAGCAGCGTCCTTTCCCTGGGCGGCTTGCCGCTCAAGATCGGCCCTTTGAAGTGCATCGTATATGCGGCTCATATTTCACGTTCCTTCATTGAATCCATGCCGTCGGCGACGGGCGTTATGCTGTTGAGCATACTGGTTTGCGTGGTGCGCTTCATCAACACTTGCATGGCCGGAAACGAAATCATGAAAGGATGCTCGGCAAGATCGAGTTCCAGGGCAACCGATTCGATAATGTGTGACGGAATCGGCTTTACCTGTTCGGCATAAGCGTCGACCAAAGCGTGCTCGCAGATCAAATTGATAATGCGCGGTATTCCCTTCGAGTAGCGATAAACAAGCTCCGCGGCCTCCGGCATAAATACCGGATGGCTGGCTCCTGCGATGCGCAATCTTTCTTCCATGTATGCCCGCGTCTCCTCGGCGTTCAGCGGCTTTGTTCTGCACCACAGAGAGACACGCTGGCGAAGCTGCCGAAGATTATCCTTGTAAAGCTTCTCTTCAAATTCAGGCTGGCCGGATAGGACTATCTGCACCAGCTTTTCTGAAGCGGTCTCAAGATTAGTCAACAAGCGGATCTCCTCGAGAAGCTCCCACGAAAGATCTTGTGCCTCATCCACCACGATGGCGCACAACTGGTGGGCGCGGAAGCGCTCGATGAGCCAACTATTTAGCTGTATCAGCATCCCCGACTTTGTCCGCGTCCGAGGAGGAATACCAAAGTCAGTCATCACTACCTCAAAAAAATCGAGCACATCGAGGCGCGGATTGGAAACAAAAGCTGTTGAGATGCGCCCCTTGGCGAACGTGTCCAGAACCGACCTGAGCAGAGTCGTTTTTCCAGTTCCAACTTCTCCCGTCATCACCACAAAGCCTTTGCGTGCCGCAATGCCGTATTGCAGGCAGGCAAGAGCTTCCTTGATCTGCGGCCTCAAAAAGAGAAACCGCGGGTCTGGACTGGATCCGAAAGGAAGGGCCCGAAGGCCGAAGAAGGATTTGTACATGGTTATCCGGAGACGCTTTCAACGGGCTTAGTGGTTCGAGAAAAGAGTTTCCCGCGCTTGCGGCGTGCATGTGGGTGATCCAGTTCGCTGACATAAGAGACGACGGCCAGCGTAGGCAGTTTGGTAAAGGCCCAGACATCGGCTTCGTTACGCAGGGAAGTATCGCGGTACTCGAGCCACGCTGCGACGAACAAACCGAAAGCCAGGCCGGCTGCAAGGCCGCCGCCGGCGAACATTATGTGGTTAGGAAAAGTAGGCTCATCCGGAA
>JBAPYY010000635.1:0-3565 GCA_049284975.1 Occallatibacter sp. | reverse complement strand
CAAGATAGGTTCGACCAGAACAACTCCTCCTATCAATCGGCCCGCACCCTTATGCTCAGCGCGACGGCCATTTCGTTGCTGCTGGGAGTCATCCTCAGCATCGTCATTGCCCGTGGATTCTCGCTGCCTTTGGGACAAGCCGTGACCGTCTTGGAGAAGGTTGCCGACGGTGACCTGACCGTCACGCTTGACGTGAACACGAAGGATGAAGTTGGTCAGATGGCAGGGGCGCTGAATCGGGCTGTGGAGAAGCTGAACAGTACCTTGCAGGAGGTGGCCGACAGCGCCGGCAATGCGAGTGCTTCGTCGCAGCAACTGGCAGCGGCGGCCGAAGCGATAGCCTCCGGTGCGCAGGAACAGGCGGCCAGCCTTGAAGAGACTTCAGCAAGTCTGGAGGAGATCACGGCGGCGGTACGGCAAAGCGCTGACAACGCCAATCAGGCCAGCCAGCTTGCGGCCGGTTCGAAGGACTCCGCGCTGCAAGGCCAGGACGTGGTCGCGAACGCGATTACGGCGATGTCGGAGATCAACGCTGCTTCGGCCAAGATTTCGGACATCATCTCGACCATTGATGAGATCGCTTTCCAGACTAATCTGCTGGCGGTAAACGCGGCGGTGGAAGCAGCGCGGGCCGGCGATGAGGGACGCGGATTCGCAGTGGTGGCCTCCGAAGTGCGTAGCCTGGCGCAGAGGAGCGCTGTTGCGGCCAAGGAGATCAAGGTGCTGATTCAGGATTCGCTGCGCAAGGTGGACGCCGGATCGGGACTAGTAAACCGCTCAGGCGAGACACTGCAAGGCATCGTCGGATCGGTGAAGCGAGTTACTGACATCGTGGGCGAAATCGCTGCAGCCAGCGGAGAACAGAGCACCGGCATCGAGCAGGTGAACACAGCCATGACGCAGATGGACCAGGTAACGCAGTCGAACTCTGCGCAGACGGAAGAGCTATCGGCTACGGCTCAATCGCTCTCCGAACAGGCAGCGCACCTGCTGGAATTGGTAAGCACATTCACTCTCAGCCAAGCCGGAAAAAACCAACGGGAACGCCAGGGATTCCAGTCTTATGCTGCGAATGCACTGAAACCTGCACACCAACCGAACCCAGGGCCGCAGGCGAACTCGGGAGCGCACACGCCCGCCAAGCCAGTTCGAAGCAGCGCGGTAAGGTCCAATTCGAGCAATCGCGGCAGTAAGCGGATCAAAAATCTTGAGCCCGCTCTGGCGGTCGCGGTTCCGAGTGGGCCCGCCGCAAATGATTCGAGCTTTCAGGAATTCTGAGACGAGGGCGAAGGCGGCATCGGGACTTACGTCCGGTAACGTCTCAACACCGCGCAAGCGCTCGGTATGAAGGAAAGGAATAGCAATGAAAGCAGTAGTTGCAAAACAAGTTCAGGAGTCGCAGCAGTTCCTCACATTCCTGCTCGAAGATCAGGAATACGGGCTGGAGATTTTCAAGATTCGGGAAATCCGCGGGTATGCGCCGATCACTCCGATTCCCAACGTTCCACCGCATGTTCGCGGCGTGATGAACCTCAGGGGAACCGTGTTGCCTGTCGTAGATCTGCGTCTGAAGTTCAACTTGCCGGCGGTGGAGTACAACAAGTTCACTGTCATTGTGATTGCTACGGTGGGCGAAAAGACCGTGGGATTGCTGGTGGATGCGGTCTCCGATGTGTTGATGGTCTCTAACGACGCCATGCGTGAAGCGCCCGATTTTGGCACGTCCGTCGATACTCGATTCATAAACGGCGTGTTCGAATCGCGGGAACATCTGGCAGTTGCATTGAATCTGGAAGAACTCCTTTCAGAGGGCGAGTTGGCATTGCCGCAATCTATCGCGGCATAGCGCCAGTTCGTTTTTCGAAAAGTAAAACCTGGAAGATGTACCAGGGAAAGGATAAACAAATGAACTGGTTTAAGAATCTGAATGCTACACCTCGGCTGATGATAAGTTTTGGCATCCTGCTGGTGCTGACGTTAGGAATCGGCTATCTTTCCGTCACGTATCTGAGCAACGCCAACGATCGCGTGGATTTCCTTTACCACAAGGATATGGTCGGATCAACCCACGCAGACGGAATCACGATGAATGTGACCACGATTCGGGGCGACGACCTGAACGCGGCTTACCGCGTCGCCGACGCAGCCGCAGTCGCAGCCTCTGAGAAGGACGAAATCGCCACGATGGCGGAACTTCACGCCAATCTAGATGAGGCGGACAAGCTGTTCCTGACCCCGAAAGGGATTGAACAACTGGGCATAATCCGCAAAGCATTGCCGGACTACGAGCGCTCGCAGGCGGATCTGTTTCGCGCTCTCGAAGCCAAGGATATACCTGCCTCTCAGACGGCGATTGCCGAGGCGGTGAAATACCGGTCGATCATTCTGAATGCGAGCAATGTAGCCAGGGACCTGAAAACGGCACATGCCGAAGAACAGTTCCAAGCGAACGGCCAAGCTTATCAGACGGCACGCACTGTGATGCTGGCAGCGTGTATTCTCTCGTTGGCATTGGGGTTCATCTTAAGCATCGTCATTGCCCGGGGTTTCTCGGTGCCGTTAGGGCAAGCTGTGGCCGTGCTGGAGCGAGTTGCCGACGGCGATCTGACCGTCGCGCTCGACGTGAACACGAAAGATGAAGTGGGGCGCATGGCAGAGGCGCTGAATCGAGCGGTGGAGAAACTGGGTAGCACTTTGCAGGAAGTGGCTGACAGCGCTGTCAGCGCAAGCTCATCTTCGCAGCAGCTTGCGGCCGCGTCCCAAGCTATCGCCTCCGGAGCCCAGGAGCAGGCGGCCAGCCTAGAGGAAACTTCGGCTAGCCTGGAGGAGATTTCGGGGGCGGTGCGCCAGAGTGCGGACAATGCGACAAAGGCCAGTGACCTTGCCTGCGGCTCGCGGCAAACCGCCGATCGTGGCCAGGAAGGCACGAGCGCGGTCTCAGCAATGGCGGACATAAGCGCCGCTTCGGCGAAGATTTCCGAAATTATTTCCACGGTCGATGAGATCGCCTTTCAGACCAATTTGCTTGCGGTCAACGCGGCCGTCGAAGCGGCTCGGGCGGGTGATGAGGGACGTGGTTTCGCGGTCGTGGCCTCCGAGGTACGCACCTTGGCACAGAGGAGCGCCGGCGCAGCGAAGGAAATCAAAGGCCTGATTCAGGATTCCCTGCGGAAGGTTGAACGTGGTTCGGAGCTGGTCAATCGAGTGACCCAACTGGTGGGAGAGATTGCACACACCTCTGTGGAGCAAAGCACCGGGATTGAACAGGTGACCACCGCGATGACGCAGATGGACCAGGTAACACAGTCGAACTCTGCACAGACCGAAGAGCTTTCGGCAACCGCGGAATCATTATCCGAACAGTCCGCACACCTGCTGGAGTTAATAGGATCCTTTACTCTGAGTGGAGGCGGGAAGCGTCAACAGAGCCGGAACCTTTTGCTACACCCCATCTCAGCGTCTCACTCCAGTTCGGCGCAGCAGCTACTGGCCGGAAACAATCGCAGCAATGGAGCGGCAAAGTGGGGTTCGAATACTCGCGGCAGCAAGCTGCCCAAGGTTGGGA
>JBAPYY010000634.1:0-12198 GCA_049284975.1 Occallatibacter sp. | reverse complement strand
TTGTTCCTCGGCAGTCATAGAGTTGGAGACTCCTGAGACAACTGAGTCAACTTCGAGCGAATTTGCGCCCTGGGCCAGTGCGGCGAAAACATCTCCGGCGGGAATCAGGAGCAGGGAGACTTTTTTCCCAAAGCTTTCCGCTATCGAAATCGCCTTGGTAAAGATCATCTGCTCATGTTCGCTGAAGCTCTGGTCAATGGCGCTTAGATACTCCGGCCCACCCACGCCCATCATGCGAACATTGATAACCACCACATCCTGATCTTCAGTGCTGGTGTGAGAGAGCGTCCACTTGAGCGCAAAGGGATTAGCCACATCGTGCATGGTGACCATGACGCCACCCGAGCGGATAGCTGCGGACTCGCGGCTCACCGTGTCTTGATGCTCCAGTTGGAAGAAGTCCTTCATCTGGTGTGCAGTCAGGGCATGTTTGCGCAAGTTAGCGCGCTCAGACACCGTAAAAATAATGAAGAAGGCCGCAGCAAATAACACGCCGCTCACCGTGGCTACCGACTTCGTGAACAAGTTGACGATAGCGGTGGACGATAGCACCAGGAAGACCGAGAGCAGCCCAACGGGAATCTCGAATTTTCCAATGCGGATATTGGGAGGAACCTTCCAGCCGCGTTCGCCATGGTACTTCCAGCGCAGAACGAGCATGGCGAGGCTGTTGAAGGTGAACGACCAGATGACGCCGAAGGCATAAGCTTCGCCAAGGGTGATGATGTCGCCCCGGCTGACGATGATGGTGAACATCTGGAGGACGAAGACCATGTTGATGATGCGATAGCTGGTGCCGAACCTTGCGTGCGGTTTGCGGAACCAGTCGGTCAGCACGCCGTCCTCGGCCACTCTCATCAGCACGCCTGTCGAGCCAATCATCGAGGTGTTGATGGCTCCAGAGAGAATCAGAAATCCCACCAGCACCACAAAGATGCGAAATGCGATGCGCCAAAACAGCGGCCCAACCATGTACATGGCCAACCCTGCGATCAGGTTGTCCTGGTAAACATGGGTGATCTGCCATGTGGGAATCAGCATGCACGCAAGCAGCGTTGCGCCTCCGGTAAAGATGAGGCTGTAAATGGCGATAACAATCGCTGCTCTCTTCAGATTCTTCAGCTTGGGATGCTGGATTTCACGATTTACCTGGGCCAGCGTTTCCTCGCCGCTCATCGCCAGAATGGAGTGGCCAAATGCCATCAAGATGCCGAACAGGCCCAGCAGCGGAAGCAGTTGCGGCGCTCCCTTCAGGAACCCGAGAGCGTCGCTGCTGAATTTCAAGTGTGCAGGCAAAGGCGATGGAGGCAGGTGAGTGCCGGGAATCATGAATACCGAGTAAGTTCCCCAAAGCAGCAGAATCACCACCATTATCGTCGTGATCTGCATAACGCGCAGAGCCTTGCTGCTGGATTCTTCAATGCCCTTGATGTTCTGCCACCAGTAATAGATGGTGACTGCGGCCGCAAACACCGCCGCGGTGTGATTCATATCGAACTGGAAGGGATGATGATGCGCGTCCAACAGAGCTGGAGGGAGCCAATTACTCTGGGCTGCAACCGTCAACAGCTCGTTCATTAATCCTGTAATGTATTGTCCGGCCGAAACGCCCGAGATTGGCCCGGTAAGAATGTAATCGAACATCAGGGCCGAGACGCTGAGTTTGGCAAAGCCGCCGCCCAGGGCCTCCTTGACCACGCGGTAGACGCCGGCGCGGGTGAACATCGAACAACTTTCGACGTAGACCGCTCGCACCGCAAAACTGAACAGCATGATGCCGAGGATGAACCACGGCGCCGCCTCGCCAACCATCTGCTCGGCGATACCCCCGGCATAAAATGCCGAAGAACCCAAATCGTTAAGAACAATGGCTGCCGCGCGCCAAAAGGAAATAAACGTCAGCATCACCGAGGATGCCACGATCAGGCGGACGCGGTCGGAAGGAGGAGCTACGGTCGTTCGGTTGGATGCCATCGCGATTGTGCCGGCGCGACGGCCGGCTGTCTCTCGTTGCGGAAGCGAAAATTACGATACGCCCCGCGACGAGTATATTTCCGAATCAAACGCGAGTCAATGAAAATAACCGGCGGCAGGAAGGCTTGGTCGTCATGCGCGCCGTTCAGGCGGTTCATCCCGGCCTATCAGTTCCTTGCCATCCTCAAAGAAACTGATGAGAACGACCACGGCAGACCCCGCAAGGCCGACAAAAAACGCAATCTCCAGCAATCGCATCGCGAAAACGGCAAATAGCATAAACAGATTGTAGCCGTTTTCTGCTGTCTAGGTAGTCTTTTCAGCAGAAAGCGTTCCCTCCGAGTGCCGCCGATCGCAGCGATTCTCTTTGCGCGGCATGCAACGATGAGAGAATGCTCGTGGCTCACTTGCCGCGCTCCCAGTGCCCGATGCGATAAACTTGGGGCCGTATGCAACGTACATTCTTGAAGTTGGGCGCTTGGAAGCCTTGGGCTGCGGCCGCCGTTTCCGCCGCCCTGCTCGAGTTGCCGTTTCCGCTGGCCGGGCCAATGCCTCCCTGGCGTAGCATCTTCGCGTGGTTCGGACTTGTCCCGCTGCTGTGGGCGCTCCTATCGCCAGCTTGTGCGGAATCGCCCCGCCCGTTGCGCCGCAGCTTTTTGATCGCTTATCTTTGCGGCGTTCTGTGGTACATGGGCAATTGCTACTGGGTGCGCGACACCATGCTCCACTACGGCGATATGCCGATGGGCGCGCCCACGTTGCTGCTCATAGGCTACAGCCTGGTTCTCGGGCTCTACTTCGGCCTCTTCGGACTCGGCGTTGTGCTGGTGCGCCGAGCGACGGGCAGCACGCGTCTGGCTCTTGCCTTTGCTCCCATTCTCTGGGCCGCACTGGAACTGGCCGCTGCCCGCATCACATCTGTTCCGTGGGACCAGCTTGGCTACTCACAAGTGGACAACGGGATTGTGAACCAGCTTGCGCCCTGGACCGGCGTATACGGCATCAGCCTCCTCCTCGTCGCCGTAAACGCCCTCTTCGCCGGCGGCATCCTGCTCGAAGCAAAATCGGTGCGCCGCTTCGACGGCCGCTCGGCCTGGGCCATCGGCGGCCTCGTCCTCTTCGTTTCGAGTGGCGTCTGCGGTCTCATCGTCAAACTGCCCAATTCCGCCCCCACCGCAACCGCCGTCCTAATCCAGCCTAATCTTGACGTAGGGAATGAAACCGCATGGTCAGGCCCCGGCGAATGGGACAGCCACATCGCCGAATTCAAGCGGCTGGCCAATGAGCAATGCAAAACCTACATCGCAGGAATTCCGCAAACCGGTGCGTCGCAAGGCGAAATCATCTGCCCGCCTTATCCCACGCATCCCGATCTGGTCGTCTGGCCTGAGTCGCCCGCGCCCTTCGTTGAAAATGACACACGGTTTCAGCAAGCGTTGGCGTCAATCGCACATCAGGAACAGGCGCCTCTGGTAGTGGGCAATATCGGCGCGGATTTTTCAGCCGAAGATCAATCCTGGCGCGAGTACAACTCCGCACTCGTTGTCGGCGTGGACGGCGCGCGCGTGGGCCGCTACGACAAAATTCACCTCGTCCCCTTTGGCGAGTACATTCCCTTCCATAATCTGTTGACCTTCGCCCATAAGCTCACTGGCCGCGTCGGCGAGTTTTCGCGCGGGGACGAGCGCAAGGTCTTCCGCCTCAATGGCCATCGCTACGGCGTCTTCATTTGCTACGAAGCCGTCTTCGCCGACGAGGTGCGCGAGTTCGCGCAACTGGGCGCGGAAGTACTTGTCAACATCAGCGACGACGGCTGGTACGGCGACACCAGCGCTCCCTGGCAGCACTTGAACATGGCGCGCATGCGGGCCATCGAAAATCGCCGCTGGCTCCTGCGCGACACCAACAGCGGCGTCACAGCAGTCATCGATCCCTACGGCCGCGTCCGCCAGAGCATCCCCCGCCACGCCATCGACGCGCTGCCCGCCCAGTTCGCTTTTCGCGACGATGTGACCTTCTACACCACCCACGGCGACTTGTTTGCCTGGCTCTGTGCCATACTTGCTTTAGGGACTGTTGCCTGGGCGGGAAGAAAGCTCCTGCGCCAGTTGATAGCTTCCTCGTAAGTTCAAAAAAGTCAGGTCATAGAGCCAAGCATGTCGATATCCGATCTCGAATTCGCTTACGCTCCCGTGCGCGACCAAGTCCGCGACCTGCGGGAGTATCTTTGACCCTGCTCGCATCCGCAGGGAACTCGCCGAAATAGAAACAAAACTGGCCGATCCGGCTCTCTGGTCCAATCCCAACGCGACCAAACCGCTCATGCGTGACAAAAAACGCCTTGAAGTGATGGTGGCCGACGACGAATCTCTGATTCGCCGCACCGGCGACATCGAAGCCTACTTCGAGCTGTCTCGCGAAGGCGAGGACGTGCTAGCCGATCTCGAACGCGACATAAAAGCGCTGGCCGTCTTTGCAGAGGAACTCGAAGCCCGCACCATGCTCAACGGCGAGGCCGACCCGCTCAACGCCATCGTCACCGTGCATCCCGGCGCCGGCGGCACCGAGAGCCAGGATTGGGCCGAGATGCTGCTGCGCATGTACCTGCGCTGGGCCGAGCAGCAGGGCTTCAAGACCGAGATGAACGACTACCAGGACGGCGAAGAGGCGGGCATCAAATCCGCCACCTTCACCATCATTGGCGAGTACGCCTTCGGCCAACTGGCCGGCGAAAGCGGCGTCCACCGCCTCGTCCGCATCTCGCCTTTCGATTCCGCCAAGCGCCGCCACACCTCGTTCGCTTCCGTCTACGTTTCGCCGGAAATCGACGAGACCATCCACGTTGACCTCAAGGTGGAAGACCTGCGCATTGACACATACCGCTCCGGCGGCAAGGGCGGCCAGCATGTGAACACCACCGACTCCGCCGTGCGCATGACCCACTTGCCTACAGGCATCGTGGTGCAATGCCAGAACGAGCGCTCCCAGCACAAGAACCGCGACAAAGCCATGAAGATGCTTCGCTCGCGTCTCTACGAATACGAGCTCGATAAGAAGCGCGCCGTCAGTAAGAAGCTCGAAGACTCGAAGCTCGAAATCAACTTCGGTTCGCAGATTCGCTCTTACGTCTTGCAGCCTTACCGCATAGCTAAGGACCATCGCACCAAGGTCGAAGTGGGCGACGTGGACAAAGTGCTCGACGGTTACCTGGAACCTTTTCTGCGCGGCTATCTGCTGGCCAAGCGGCGCGGCACCGCCATTGCCGCCGAAGTAGACGACGATCTGGATGTGTAGCGGCTGAATCGTCCGCTACACTGATGAGTCCAAAGATGAGGAGTTATTGCTTGCCTCCCATGCGTAATTTCCGATTGATTCTTTTGATGCTCCTGCTGCTGGCCGTGGGTTTGCCCGCGCGGGCAGTATCTAGTTCCGCCGATGCGCCACATGTGCGCGTTGAATTGCTCGTTATTCCACAGGGACTCAATCGAGGCGAGACAGCCGATGCGGGCCTCTATTTTAAGCTTGAGCCGGGCTGGCACATTTACTGGATGAATCCAGGCGACGCGGGTGAGCCGCCGCATATTCACTGGACGTTGCCTGCCGGAATTACCGCAGGGCCGATGCGGTTTCCCGCACCCAAGCGCCTGCCACTCGGGCCGCTGATGGATTACGGCTACGAGAATGAGGTGCTGTTTCCGCTTCAGTTGCGGGTTGCCGATAACGCCCAGTCTGGCCCTGTCACACTCCACGCCAAGGTCGATTGGCTTGTCTGCCGCGAGGCCTGCATTCCGGGCAAGGCGGAATTGGAAGTCAGCCGGAGCGTTTACGAGCATCCATCCAAGCCAGTTTCACTCGCCTCAGACGAACAGCTTTTCAGGCGTTTTTTGGGGCTAATTCCAAAAGTTTCGCCCGCAAAATTCAAAGCCAGATTCGAGCCCACGCCGGAGGGCTTTCGCCTTACCGTCGAGACAGGCAAGCGCGAGACAGAAGGCGCGTTTTTCCCGTCCGATCCGGACGTTCTCGACAATCCAGCCCCGCAAAAGCTCACGCCTATTGCCAATGGCCTGATTCTCGACTTAAAGAAAGACGCGAATCTTTCCGCCAATCCTGCTCAATTAAAAGGAGTTCTGGAACTGTCGGACGGGCGGAATTATGTGATTGCCGCAACGCTGGATGAGTCCGGGTTGGCGGGGGGAATTAAGTCTATGCCCGCTGCGGCACCCGAGTTCTCTTCGCCTGTATCGACAATCGCGACGCAGGGTTCCAATTCCCCTCCTCTCCCCTGTGGAACGGGCGCACTGGCACAAGCTCGGTCAAAGAGTATTAGTCAGCTTCTGCGCACCTTTGGCCTTGCGTTTCTCGGCGGGCTGCTGCTCAACCTCATGCCCTGTGTCTTTCCGGTGCTCTTCCTCAAAGGTCTCGCTCTGGTCAGCTCAGGGAATGAGGAACGCGAAAAGCTGCGCATGCATGGGCTTGTCTATGCCGGGGGCATTCTGGTTTCCTTCTGGGCGCTGGTGGCCGTGCTGCTCGGTTTGCGCGCCGCCGGGGCTACGCTGGGTTGGGGATTCCAATTCCAGTCACCCGTCTTTCTTGCACTGATGGCCGGGCTGCTCTTCTTCCTCGGTCTCTCGCTGGCCGGGCAATTCGAGATTGGCCTCACACTCACCAGCGCGGGCGGTTCGCTGGCCGCCAAGCAGGGCTACACGGGCAGCTTCTTCACCGGCGTACTGGCTGTGGTGGTAGCTACGCCCTGCACAGCGCCGTTTATGGGAGCGGCTGTGGGCTACGCGCTGAGTCAGTCCGCGGCGGTCACCTTTGCCGTCTTCACCGCGCTCGCTCTGGGACTGGCCGCGCCGTACGTTGCTCTCACCCTGCAACCTGCCTGGACGCGCCTACTTCCGCGCCCTGGCGCATGGATGGAAGTGTTGCGCCAGGCCGTTGCCGTGCCCATCTTCGCTACCGTCATCTGGCTGGCCTGGGTGCTGGCGGGGGGATACGGGAACGGCTTGCTCGCTTCCTTGTTGGGTAGCTTTCTCTTGCTTGCAATCGCGGGCTGGTTTATAGGCCGATGGCCGGCTAAGCGCTGGGCGGCGATTGTTGCGGCCTTGATCTTGCTAGGTGTGCTCGCTCTCGATGTTTTTTCTCCGCAAAAGCTGACCACCGCATCGGAGACTCTGTCCCCGCCGGAGATGAATGGACTCTGGCAACCGTGGTCGGCAGACGCGGTAAACCGTTCACTTGCGGCAGGGCAGCCGGTCTTTGTGGACTTCACCGCAAGTTGGTGCCTGAGCTGCCAGGTGAATGAGCGCGTGGTGTTGCGAATGCCGGAAGTGGAGCAGGCTTTTCAGGCCCGGAATGTGGTTTTGATGAAGGCCGACTGGACCCGCCACGATGAAGCCATCACGCAAGCCTTGACCGCCCTGGGCCGCAGCGGAGTTCCTGCTTATGCGCTTTACGCTCCGGGCCAGAGCCAGCCGCAAATGCTTCCGGAAGTGCTGACGCCGGGAATTGTGACGGATGCGTTGGGCAAGTTGCCAAAGGCTGCAACCCAAGCCAGCTCACCGGCGTCAAACCTGAAGTAAGTTGGTCGTCTGACTTCCCCTCAGGAGATTGACACTTATGAAACTCAGCTTTCGTCATTCAGTCTGCGCGATTGTCGCCCCTGCGCTGCTGGCGGTTTGCGCAGCGGCACAAAGCGTTCGCGTGGCCATGCCTGCTCCCGGCTTCACAGCCACTGACTCCCGCGGCCAAACCGAAACCCTGGCCCAGTACCACGGCAAGTACGTGGTGCTCGAATGGCACAATCAGGACTGCCCATACACGCGGAAGCACTACGTCTCCGGCAACATGCAGGCATTGCAAAAGGAATGGACTGCGAAGGGCGTGATCTGGTTCACGGTCATTTCGTCCGCGCCCGGCAAGCAGGGCTATCAGACGCCGAGCGAGGAAAACGCCTATCTCACCGAGGTCCACGCCGTTCCCACCGCCGTTCTGCTTGACCCGCAAGGCAAGCTCGGCCGCTTGTACTCCGCCAAGACCACTCCGCAAATGATTGTGATCAATCCTGCCGGCACTGTGATTTATGACGGAGCCATCGATAGCAACCCCACGCCCGAGGTCGATGACATTAAGAACGCAGACAACTATGTCTCCGACGCGCTTACAGCGGCCATGGCGGGCAAGCCGGTCGCGACGGCATTCACGCGTCCCTACGGCTGTTCCGTGAAGTACGCGGACTGAGAGGCGGATGACGGGTTGTGCTTGCTGGCTTCCCACCCTGGCGACAAGGATAGGGACTTCGCGAGAGTTAAGTCGCGATTTTCGTTTGGATTTGAGACGGAAGCCGGTTTAAAGCAGATGTCTCTCAGGTCTGAGAATCGAGACTCGGGGACCACGGCACCACTCGGGTTGCAATCACAGCGTGTGAAGGGCCTCGCGCCGCGAGACCAAATCTGAAATCTGCCGTCCGAAGCGCGTGCAGGGGCGCTCGATCAGGTAATAGCTGGCTGCAGCGAAACACGGAAGGATGATGCACACTGAAACTGTGAGGATCTGCGGAGTCTGGTTGAACCACATAAACAGGGCCTGCCAGACATAGAGGCTGTAAGAAACGACCCCGATCCAAGCAAGCGGTTTCCATGAGAGAAAGCGTGAGAAGCGGCTGGAAGGATGAAGCATGGTGACCGTGAGCAGAACAGCGATGCACGCCGACTCCCAGAGGGGCTGCAGTATGGGGAAGAAGGCTATGGCTAACAGTAGGCCGAGAGCAGCCGGCAGCGCCGCCCATGCGGACCATCGTGGGGCCAGCGACCGGAATCGTTCATCGGAGAGGATCAGCGCTAGAAAGCAACCGACGAGTAAGGCATCTGCACGAACCTCAGTTCTGTCCCAGACATAGGCGCCCTGATAGAAGTTCCAGTTGAGCAGGCGAAAAGTTGCGAAGCCCACTGCTCCGATCGCGGCTACCCAGCGAGCTCGGGATCGACCGGCAAGCAGCAATAGAAATGGCCAGACGAGATAGAACTGCTCTTCGATTGAAAGGGACCAAAAATGCCAAGCTAAGTTCCAGCCAGAGGCCATCATGTAGTTTCGATAGAAGAAAAGGCAGGCCTTGATCTCGGGCAATGTGACGAACGGAACTCTTGCGAAGTGATTAAGAAAAACCAGCGTCGCCAGGAACATCCATGCTGAAGGCATCAGCCGGAAAAAGCGACGGATATAAAACCGCTTTAGATTGATTGGTTCGGCCAGAAGCCCGGTAGTTATGAGAAATCCTGACAGCACGAAGAAGATAGTGACGCCGTGGCGGCCGGTCTCTGTCCACGACTTAAGGTAGGTGTCCCGGAGTGCTGCCCCCTGAATATGGTCAATAAGTACGAGAAGAATCGCAATTCCGCGCCAGCCGTCGAGTGTGGGAATTCGTTTCAAAAGGCACCAACCTGCAGTCATCGGAGAGTAATAAGTTGATGTTACATGTTCTTAACTAGCTTTTGGGCGGTTGCGATGCTCATGCATTGTTGCGCTTCCCTGCGCGAATCTGCCGAATCTCTTCCATCCTCTGCGCCAGCAGTTTTTCGCGGCCCTCTTGCGTGGGGTGGTAGTAGTTGCGGCCTTTGAGCGAGTCGGGCAGGCAATCCATATCGGCCACCTTGCCCTCTTCGTTGTGGGCGTAGCGGTAGCCCCTGCCGTAATCAAGCTCCTTCATGAGCTTTGTCGGCGCGTTGCGCAGGTGCAGCGGCACCGGCTCCTGGCGAGTCTCTTCGACCTCCTGCTTCACAGCGCCGAAGGCTGTGTAGACCGAGTTTGACTTGGGCGCGAGGCAGAGATAGACCACCGCTTCGGCCAGCGCCAAGTCACCCTCCGGCGAGCCGAGAAAATCGACGGCCTCCTTGGCCGAAAGAGTCAGATTCAGCGCCTCGGGCGCGGCGAGGCCGATATCCTCGATGGCCATTCGGACGATGCGGCGGGCAAGATAGAGCGGATCTTCGCCGCCGGCGAACATGCGCGCCAGCCAATAAAGTGCGGCGTCTGGGTCCGAGTTGCGCACGCTCTTGTGCAAGGCGGAGATGAGGTTGTAATGTTCTTCGCCGGATTTGTCGTACATTAAAACGCGCTGCTGCACGGCTTCTCCGGCCAGCGCTTTGTCAATCTTCTTCTTGCCTTCGACAGCCAGCTGCGCGGCGACTTCGAGCGTATTGTATGCGTTCCGACAGTCTCCGCTGGAGTAGCCGGCGATTAGCTGCAACGCGTCGTCATCGGCGGTCAACTCCAGCGCGCCCAGGCCGCGCTCCCGGTCTTCGAGGGCGCGGCGCAAGAGCGCGGTAATCTGCTCCTCGGTAAGCGGTTCGAGCACATAAACTCGGCAGCGCGAGAGGAGCGCCGAAATAATCTCGAATGAGGGATTCTCCGTGGTAGCGCCAATCAGCCGGATGTCGCCGCGCTCAACGTAGGGCAGAAAGGCGTCCTGCTGCGCCTTGTTGAAGCGGTGAATTTCATCAATAAAAAGGATGGTGCGCGAGTGCATCTTTGATGCCTGGGCCGCCGCAACCATCACCTGCTTGATTTCCTTGATGCCGCTCATCACGGCGGAGAACTCGATGAAGCTGGCCTTGGTGGTCTCGGCGATGATTTTGGCCAGCGTGGTCTTGCCCACCCCCGGCGGACCCCACAAAATCATCGATCCGGAATCGTCGCGCTCGATCTGCACGCGCAGCGGCTTGCCGGGGCCGACCAGATGCTCCTGGCCGCTCAACTCTTCCAGCGAGCGCGGCCTCATGCGCTCGGCCAAGGGCGCGGTACGGGGAGTGTCTTTGGAGGGTTTCGCGGAATTTTGAAGCTCGTCGTCGAAGAGATTCATCGCGTGCCCTCCGTGAATGAATCCAGATTCGGGTGCCTCATCCTTCGCGCTTCCGGGGTCCCCACGGACAGGTCTTCGTCCGTGGGGTGGTTGAGCGAAGGGTGGGATACAAGTGCTGCTCGCTGCTGGCTGGCCTCGTAGAGCAGCACGCTGGCCGCTGCCGCCGCGTTCAGGCTTTCGACAGGGCCGGGGCAGGGAATCGTCACGGCTCCATCGGCCAGCTCAGCCAGCGCGTGCGGCACGCCGTTGCCTTCATTGCCAATCAGCAGCGCTACCGGGCGGGCCAGGTCAATGCGGTCGGCAGGCTCGGCTTCGCGCAAAGCCGTCGTCCAAATCCTGACACCGGCCTCGTGCAGGCTAGCAAAACATTCTTCCACGCTGGTTTCCAGCAGCGGAAGCCGAAAAACGCTTCCGGCAGAGGCGCGCACAGCCTTGGGATTCCATGCGCTGACCGTTCCGGGCAGGCTGAGGATGGCAGTCGCCCCGAAGGCCTCGGCCGATCGCAGAATCGTTCCCAGGTTGCCAGGGTCCTGCAAGCCGGCCAGCACGACAATGAGGGTCGCGGCCTTCGCCCGGCTCGATAGAACATCTGCCCAACTCCAAACCGGCTGCTCAACCAGGGCCGCAACCGCCTGGGGAGTTTCGGTGGAAAGCGCGGAGTCCAGTACCTCTTTAGGTACCAGAAGCACTTCAACCTCCGCCGGCAAAGCCAGTCCATTCAGCAGATGCTCCGCGCCCTGCGCCACAAACACACAGGGGATGCGCAAGCCTGCGCGCAGGGCCTCTTCGAGCAGGTTTGGCCCTTCGATTCCCGCAAATGCAAGGCCATTGCCGCCGGCTCCACAGCGCCCCTCGCGGCTGGGATGGGCCAGGGCCCAGCGTAAATCCTTCAAGCGCACATTCTGCTTACTCTGTACAATGCGATAAGACATCGGCGCGTAACCTGTTGACGCTTAGCCGATTCTAAGCTGTTTCGCCGGACGAGGGGCAGGCGGCCGCAGGGGTTTCTTGCTTAGAGGCAAGACTTGCGCCGGGACCGGCAGTGCAATGGTTTTCATGATTGTGGTAACTCACACCCTGGAACTGAGGTAGACCTTCTTGTCCGCGGAGATTTTGCGCGTCCATCCCGATGAACCCCAGCCTGACCGGATTGACTATATCGTCTCCTGTCTGCGCAAGGGCGATGTAATCGCCTTGCCAACCGATACCTTTTATGGTCTGGCCGTGGACCCCGTGAATCTCCATGCGGTGGAGCAGATCTACCAGATCAAAACTCGTCAAAAACAAAAACCACTGTCCCTGCTGATTGCGACACTGGCGCAGGCGTATGAATTGGCCCGCGACACTGACCCCATGCTGGACAAGCT
>JBAPYY010000633.1:0-5780 GCA_049284975.1 Occallatibacter sp. | reverse complement strand
ATATCGTTGGTGCCCTCATAAGGGAGAAAGTATCCTACCAAATGACCGCCGCATCTTGGAATGATCCGACCCCAATTATCGGCATACTTTTTAAACCCGTCTCGCTGAAACGGATCAATCTGGTATCGAATGACACATGTGATTGCCATTGTTGCTCCTTTCGTGGCGCGCTCGGCCTGCAATTTGAAATCAACCGCCAATGCTGCGCTGAGCGCAGCGATACCGCTGATTGCTGTGCGGCGGCTTATGGTCGCTTGCGAGAGGGCGGCCTGCATGGAATTCAATATGCCACTTGCCCGGCAGTGATACTTCGTTTAAGGTAAAAGTATGGATGCACACCACTCCGCAGATGCCGCAGTGGCAAGAATTGCGGCCGCCATCGGCGAACCTGCAAGAACCCGCATTCTCTTTTGCCTGATGGACGGCTTGGCCAAAACCAGCACTGAACTTTCGATAGTAGCCGAGGTAACTCCATCGACGGCGAGTGTTCACCTGAATCGACTCAAGGCAGAAAGCCTCGTCAAAGTGCATGTGCAAGGCAGGCATCGCTACTACAGCCTGGCAGGGTCGAATGTAGCCCGCGCTCTGGAACGGCTGAGTGTTCTTGCTGGGAATATGTGCACCGAATTCGTGCCGAGTACCCCAGACCGGCTACGTGCCGCACGGACTTGCTACGATCACATGGCGGGAGCCGCGGCTGTGCTTTTTCACGATCGATTTCTGACTTTGCGGTGGATCGAACCCAACTCGCAGAAAAATGGCGGCGGATACCAAGTCACTGCGCAAGGGACAGAAGCGCTTCAATCGCTCGGCGTCGATATTGAGGCTGCGCGAGGTTTGCGCCGGCGGTTTGCGTACGGCTGTCTGGATTGGAGTGAACGGCGGCCTCATCTTGGCGGCGCGCTGGGCGCTGCGATGCTCAATCTTTTGCTCAAGAGAAAATGGGTATCGCGCCACCTGGATAGCAGGGCGCTTTCTATTACCGCTTCAGGCCGTCATGAAATGCGGAATCATTTTGGCATAGAGATTTGAAGTGATCTCCGTCTCGAATGGCGCGCGCTTCATACTCCAGACGCGTTACCATTTAACAATGAGTACGTCGCCATTTTCCGTCCTTTCTAATCAGCCTCCGCTGGATCATGAGAGTTTTTCCGCGCATCGTGAACTGGAAGCACTGCTCAAAAAGAGCCTGCGCGGCGATGTTCGCTTTGACCTTGGCTCGCGCGCGCTTTACGCGGCCGATTCCTCAAATTACCGACAGCTTCCGGTGGGTGTGATTCTGCCTCGCGACGCCGCCGACGTGGAGGCCGCTCTGGCAGCCTGTCGCGCAACGGGAGCGGCCGTGCTGGCGCGCGGCGCGGGCACCAGCCTCGCCGGCCAATGCGCCAATGTTGCCGTGGTCTTTGATTTTTCGCGCTACATGAACAAGCTGGGCTCGATTGACCCTGCCGCCAAGCTGGCGCGCGTGGAGCCGGGGATTGTCCTCGACCGGCTGCGCGAAGCCGCCGAGCTGCACCACCTGACATACGGCCCGGATCCCGCGACACATTCGCGCTGTACATTGGGCGGCATGATTGGCAACAACAGTTGCGGCGCGCATGGGCTGATGGCCGGCAAGGTTGTGGACAACATCGAATCGCTGGACATTGTGCTTTACGACGGCACGCGCATGACAGTGGGCCGCACCTCGCCCGCCGAGTTGGACGCCCTGATTAACGCAGGCGGCCGCGTAGGCCAGATTTATGCGGACCTGGCAAAACTTCGCGATCGTTACAGCTCACTTATCCTCGAAAAATTTCCGCGCATTCCCCGGCGCGTTTCCGGGTACAACCTGGACGAGTTGCTGGACGAGAACGGATTCAATGTCGCCCGCGCGCTGGTGGGCTCTGAAGGCACATGCGCGACAGTCGTCGCCGCCACGCTGAACCTGACCAACAGCCCACCCTTCCGCGTGTTGACGGTGCTGAGCTTTGCCGATGTATTTCTTGCCGCCGACGTAGTGCCGCGCGTTCTGGAATTCGGCCCTATCGGGCTGGAAGGATTTGACGGGCTGCTGGTTGATTTCATGCGGCGCAAAAACCTCGCTTTGGACGACGTCGCACTGCTTCCGCCGGGGGGAGGGTTCCTGCTGGTGGAGATGGGTGCATGGGACGCGCCTGAAGCGCAATCCAAAGCTGAAGCTCTCGCTCGTGCCGCGCAGGCCTGGGCAGAGGCGCCAGTGGCGCGCATTTATTCGGCCGTTGATGCGGCGGCGGTGTGGCGCGTGCGTGAATCGGCGCTGGGCGCGACAGCTTTTGTTCCCGGCGAACCGGAGCGATTTGAGGGCTGGGATGATGCCGGTATTCCTCCCGCACGAGTGGGCGCTTACCTGCGCCAGCTCACCGCTCTCATGACCGAATACGGCTATCGCAGCCCGCTCTACGGTCACTACGGCCAGGGCTGCGTACACTTGAGAATCAACTTTGATTTTCACACTGTGGAAGGCGTGCGACGCTTCCGCGAATTCATCGATCGCGCAGCCGATCTGGTACTTAGCCTTGGCGGGTCGCTCAGCGGCGAGCACGGAGACGGCCAGGCTCGCGCGGCGCTGCTGCCCAAAATGTTCGGGCCTGAACTTATACGAGCTTTTCAGGAGTTCAAGGCAATTTGGGATCCTGCGAACCGCATGAATCCCGGCAAGCTGTCGGATGCGGTGCGCGTTTACGATCCGGCGGAAAACCTGCGTAATGCACCGCCCGTTGACGGCGAGAAGCCGGCCAAGCTGGAGACACATTTTGTGTTTGCCGCCGATGAAGGCTCGCTGGAACGCGCCACCGCGCGCTGTGTGGGCGTGGGCGCCTGCCTCAAGACCGAGGGCGGTGTAATGTGCCCCAGCTACCGCGCTACCGGCGAAGAGCAGAACTCCACTCGCGGCCGCGCGCGCTTGTTGTGGGAGATGCTGGCCGGCGCTCTACGCAAGGAAGGTTTCCAGAGCAAGGCCGTGCACGAGGCTCTCGATCTCTGCCTAAGTTGCAAGGCGTGCAAGACCGAGTGCCCCGTAGCCGTGGACATGACCGCTTACAAATCCGAGTACCTGGCGCAACGCTACAAACACCGCCCGCACCCGCTGCACCATTACATTTTCGGATTCGCTGACGTGATGGCCCGCCTGGGCTCGATTACTCCGGCGCTGACCAACGCCGTGCTCACCGGGCGCCTGACCAGTCCTCTCATTAAACGGGTTGTGGGCGTGGCGCAGGAGCGCCAGCTTCCGCGCTTAGCAGGGCAAAGTTACAAAAAAGCAAGATTGGCGGGTGACGAAACCGCCAACGTGCCTCGTACAGCAACGATGCAAGAACGGTCAGGGCGCGAAGCGCGGATGGCCGCACCGCAGGTGCTGCTCTGGGCTGACACATGGAACAACTACTATCACCCGCAAACTCTGGCTGCCGCTGAAGCTGTTCTCACTGAGGCAGGATTTCGAGTGAAGGTTCCCAAAGGCCACATCTGCTGCGGCCGCGCGCTATACGATTTCGGCCTGCTGAATACAGCACGCGCTTACCTGGCCAAAGTGCTGGACCGCATGGCGCCGGAGATTGAAGCCGGGCTGCCGTTCATCTTCCTCGAACCAAGTTGCGCCAGCGTTTTCAAAGATGAGGCGCTGGAGTTCTTTCCCCAAGATCTTCGTGCGCAGCGCCTGAGCAAGCAAGTGTGGCTGCTTGCCGACTGGCTGGCTGCAAAAGCTCCCGACTGGGTGGCGGGCAGGCTTGAGGGCGCACAGGTAATCCTGCACGGCCACTGTCACCACAAAGCCGTTTTTGGCGGGCCGGTGAACGAGATCGCGCTGCTGAAAAAAGCCGGCGCGGCTGTGGAGCTTATCAACTCCAGTTGCTGCGGCATGGCGGGACCATTCGGTTTCGAGGCCGACAAGATTGGAGTTTCCAAGGCCATCGCCAATCTGGGACTGTTGCCGGCGGTCAAGTCAGCCGCGCCCGCGACGATCATTGTCGCCGACGGCTTTAGTTGCCGCGAACAGATTAGCCAATTGTCCGACCGCGAAGGGATGCATTTTGCCGAAGTTCTTGCAGTCTCACACGCTAAATGCAGTGAAACGGCGAGCGCAAGCCAAACGAGAGGTAAAGCTCCGAGCACGACTTTGAGCAATTAGTGCAGATAGTAACTTTTCTTTCCCCAGGGAATTTCGACGGCTGTTGAACATTCCTGAGTGACCAGCGTCACCCTGAGCGAACCTCTTTCCTGGTTGTCTACAAAAGGAAGATCTGTCGTGACCGCATGGCCCTGCGCGTCGGCGTGAAAGCTTCCGGCGTCCGTTACGCCGGCGGAGACCAATTGGAGCGGGACATCAGCATTTGGCGGAAGGCCATCGGCAGAGATCAAGACAGCATCCGCGTCAGGCATGGCAAGGCGCACTTCAAGCCGACAGCCCTGGCCTGCGGCTTGAAGCGGAAACGGAACCACCGTGCCGGCGATAACAAGCTGCTTGTCAGACGATGCGAGAGCATAGCGGATAGGCTCACCCTGCGCTGCCTGCACTGCCACATGCAACTCATCGTCCCCAACAAAGTCGCTGTCTTCCTGGCCCGGCTTGGGTTTGTGCACCATCAGAAGGCCTTTGTCATTGACATAAACATCGCCGGGGATAGAGTGGGGCTCCGATCCGATCCGCCAGACCGTAAGCTCATATTTCTTGCTTTCAGGGGCTCCGGGAATGTAAATGCGATAGGTGACAAGGACCTTTCCAGAAGGCCCTGTCTCATCTATTTTGAAAAATTGAAAGTGCAGGCCGTCCGGGTTTTTCCCATTCGTTGGGTTTTCGTCCCAGCCCATCTGTTTTTGGAGCAAGTCCTGCATTTGCTCAGATTTTGATCTTTTTGCGGCATGAGCACAGAAATACGGCAGAAAGAGAACCAGGCAAAAAAAAGCCAAAAATCTTACAGGCCTAATACGGGGGAGGGGCAACATGGCACCATTCTCTGCCATTTGACGCCTCTCCCGCAAGGGTAATTCCGTTAAAAGTTCAACGTAATCTTCGCTGTTAGCGCGCGTGGAGTTACATAGTGGGTGCCGCTGAAAGTAGAGAGGAAGTTATACAGCGCATACTTGTTGGTAACATTGATGGCCGTAATGTCGAGGTTCGTCTTGTAGCGCTCTTTGCGGAAGATGTTGTCCTTTCCGACGGTGGCGTCAAAGAGGTCTCGGTGCTGGATGCGTGGCGGGTCGTGGTCGGCGTCGCCCGCGTTGGGCGCGGGAATATCGACCAGCTTGGAGGTATACTCCGAGGCCGGGCAAATTCCAATTGGAGTGCCCGTCGGTGACGGAGTGTAGCCGTTGCAGGTGAGTCCCGCTTGAAACTGCTCGTCCGCCGTAAGGCTGGTGAGATCGACCGCCGGCTGACCGTTGAGCGTGGTTGAGGTGGGGCTGTCGGGGGTGCCGCACGCGCTGTTGGGATCGTTGGCAAAAGGGTTGTAGCAGGGCACTGCTCCGGCAGTGAGACCCGAATCGAATCGCCAGTTGAAGCCGCCCCAGATTCCACTGTAGAACTTATTGCCGGGAATCTCATATTGGACGTGAGAGGTCTGGTTGAATTTCTCGTCGTGATCGATGCGGAAGGGCAGACCCGTCTGGCCCACTGTTGCCCCGGCTCCGGCCACCTGCGGCGGGAAGAATCGGGCGGCCACCGAAGAGGTAACGAAATAGCCGCTGAATCCGTGGTATTTGGGAATCTCTATATTCCCCGCATAGCCTGGAATCTTTGAGTTGTGCCAGTCGATGGGAAATGT
>JBAPYY010000632.1:0-2935 GCA_049284975.1 Occallatibacter sp. | reverse complement strand
CGTAATTTCAATAACCAGTCCTGACTTGATTTTGAGCTGCTCGGCATCAGGCAGGCCAATGTCTGCAAAGACATTTCCGGAGCTGAGTTCTACTGCGGTGCCGTCAAGAACGCGTTTTGCCATCACGTATCTCCTTTGCGATTGCCTCGGCAACCTTCAGCCGTTTGTGAATGATTTCCATCTCCCTTTGCGGCGTGGCGATTCCTCTCTTGCTCTTCTTCTGAAAGCAGTGCAGGACGAAGACTGCTTCTCTGAACTTGACAGCGTAGACGGCCCGGTAAGTTCCACCGGCATCGTCTTTAACTATCTCCAGAACTCCCGTGCCTCCGAATCCTTTCAGGACCTTGGCGGCATCGTGCTGCTCGCCGTTCTGGGCAAAATTCAGGGCGTGTCCGAAGAGCCTCCTTACGCCTGTCGGAAGTCCCATCAAATCCTTTTTGCTGCTCCCGATCCAGAAAAGTGGTCTTGCGGCGGTATCAACATATCGAGTATACCAGAACAGGTATTAGTTCCAAAACCTTTTAAATCGCTAAAATATAAGCAGAGACTTTCCCATGCCGCTCCCTTTCAGGAATTTCCCGACACTTCTGGCTCCGGCGCTGCTCATGGCAGCCGGGTGCGGCGGCGTGATGAGCACAGCGAATTCCTCGAATGTGGGCTTTTCGGTCTCGCCCGGCGCAAGTTCCATCGACACCAACTGCACGGGCTGCAATGCAACCAGCGTTACCGGCGGCCTGGTTCACCAGTTTGCTGCAATCCAGACGAACGGCAGCACGACGGAGGTCACTTGGTCAGTTTCCGGCGGGGACGCAGTGAGCGGACCGGGAAGCATCAACGCGAATGGCCAGTACACGCCGCCAAGTTATTTAACCACCGACCGCGCCGAAATTGTGGTGACCGCGACACAGGCCGCAAATCCCAGCCTTCGCGCCAGTTCCGTTCTGACCGTCACGCCCGGATTCCTGCAGCCGCTGACGCCGGAAAACGTAGCCCTCGGCGCAGGCGGAACGGTCACCATCACAGGTTTTTTGGCCGAGGCAGGTGGCACAGCCGGCATTCATTTCGAGCTGGCAGGCTCCCCAACCGGGCAAGGCAGCGGGCAGGGTTCTCTAAGTCCAGTGAGTTGCCAGCGCGAGAGTCAGTCATTTACGTCCTGCACGGTCACCTACACGGCCCCCGCTTCGGTGCAGGCTACGGGCGCAACGTATGTCATAGCCAAAGTGCACGAGGCTCTGTCTGGTTCGGGGTCCGATCCCATTTCCAGCACTGCTGCAGTGGTACTCGTAAACGCGGCAGGCATTGCCAGCAACCCCGCCACGCATCAGGCTCCATTGGCGGCGTCAATGCTGCTGGGCAGCTCTGGCGGAAACAACACGGACTACGACACGCGCGGCAGCCAGATTGTGGATTGCTGCAGCGGCACGCTGGGCTCGCTGGTTGAGGACTCGAGCAAACGCGAGTACCTGCTGGGCAATAACCACGTGCTGGCCAAGAGCGATCACGCCAGCGTGGGCGACACCATCGTGCAGCCAGGCTTGATTGACAACAACTGCACGCCGCTGGGAGACAGCGCAGGGCCCGGTCTGGTTTCTTCCGTAGCCCCGGTAGCGCAGCTCACCGCATGGCTGCCGCTCTCCTCCAAGCTGACCAATGTTGACGCGGCAATCGCTCAGGTGACCTCGCTCGCCGTTGACCCGAGCGGCAACATTCTGGAGCTGGGCGCAAGGCAGCCGGACGGCACACTCGCTGCGGCGCCTCCCGGCATCAGCTCGACCGGCGGACGAGGCGAGGCAGGCTGGCTCCAAATGAAAGTAGCCAAGAGCGGCCGGACGACTGGATTGACGTGCGGCGGCATTTCGGCCGTCGATCTCGATGTAACCGTGGATTATTACCTGGACTGCGCGGAGACGCGACCCTACTTGAGCAAGACCTTTACTCATCAATTAGCCATCAGCAGCAATCAATTCAGCGATGCGGGCGACTCCGGCGCGCTGGTGGTGGACGCCGCGAATGCCGAGCCTGTGGGCCTTTACTTTGCCGGAGGCGCAGACGTTTCAGGAGTCAGTCAGGGCGTAGCCAATCCGGCCCCCGACGTGCTGAGCGAGTTAGGTGCGCAGTCAGGCGGGAGTTATACATTTGTGGGCGCGGCCGATCATCCCGTCAGTTGCCTGAGTTACGGCGACAGCACTATCTCCGCCGCGCAAGGGCGCACATTGAGCGCTGCGGAAAACGCGCGCGCCGAGCAGGCTCTCGTGCAGGCTCGGCTGCTGGTCAGCTCGGCAACGGGAATATTGGGCGTAGCCACCGGCAAGAGCAGCGACCGTCCCGGCGAGGCCGCGGTGATTTTCTACACGGACGAAAGCAGGACGGTCAATGTGCCGGCCACTGTGAGCGGTGTGCGCACGCTGGTGATTCCCACCACGGCCCGCGCGGTTACTTACGGAGCCGCGCCGCAAACTCCGATTGAAGCCGCCTCTATCTCGCTGACTCCCTCAGTGCTCTCGCAGGCCATCACCGTCAAGAGCCAGCTGGCTGCCAGTCTCATGCGGCAGAATCCCGCCTTCTTCGGCGTGGGCGTGGGCCAAAGCCTGGACAATCCGCACGAGGCGGCGCTGGTTATTTATGTGGACCGCAACCGAATTCCTGCCCAACTACCCCCGACTGTTGACGGCCTGCGCACGCGCTACATAGTAATGGACCGGCTGCACGTCACGCGGTCTTATGCAACTGCTGCGCCATCAAGAACGCACTGCGTGGCCCACGATCCAGCTGCCCGGCCTGCCCGCTTCGGCACCCTCGACGCTTTCAGGCAGCAAAGCCTAAGGCTCTACTCAGCCAACTAGAGCATTTTAGTAATTAGTGTAGACTGTTCTTGGCGAGACTCTGCGGCGAACACAGACATGGGGAAACCCCTTGGAGATGATCTGCGCCGTAA
>JBAPYY010000631.1:0-10113 GCA_049284975.1 Occallatibacter sp. | reverse complement strand
GCTATGCACATAACACCTATTGCGAAAAGAGGCACTGAAACACCCGCGAGCAGCAAGGGCTTCATTATTTCACTATTCATCAATCTACTTTCCTGCTGATGTTGAGCAGAATTCCAATGCTAGCCAGAGTTACGGCGATCGAGGTTCCGCCGGAGGAGATCAACGGCAGGGGAATGCCTTTGGTGGGCAACAGGGCGAGCACCACGCTGATGTTGAAGAAGGCTTGCAGAACCACAGCCACGGTGATGCCGAAAGCGGTGAGGCGGCCAAAGGGGTCTTGCACATGAAAGGCGATGCGCAGGCCGCGCAGGGCGAAGGCCGCGAAGAGCAGCACGATGACGATGGCTCCGATGAAGCCCATCTCCTCGGCGATGTTGGCGAAGATGAAGTCAGTGTGCGCCTCGGGTAGGAAGAAAAGCTTCTGCACGCCCTCCATGTAGCCGCGGCCGGTGACGCCGCCTGTGCCGACGGCGATGAGCGACTGGCAAACGTGGTAGCTGGCGGCGGGGAGTTCCTTCGCATCGCAGTTGGGATGAAGAAAAACCATGATGCGCGCCCAACGCCAGGGAACCCATATGAGCAGCGCGGCCAGAAAAGGCAGCGTGGCACAGAGGACGCCGGCCAGGTACTTCCAATTCATGCCGGCGAGAAACAGCATCATGACGGTGACGCCGGCCAGCACCAGAGCGGTTCCCAGATCTGGCTGGCGCACAATCAGGATGACAAACACTACCGGAATGAGGATGGCGCGCGCGAGGGTATTCTTCCAGTCGCGCATTTTGTCGAGCCGCGTGGAGAGAAACCACGCGAGAAACAAGACCAGCACGGGCTTGGCTATCTCCGATGGCTGGAAGGTGAAGAAATCGCCAAAGCGAATCCAGCGGTGAGTATGGTGCGAGCCGGGCATGAGGAAAACCGACACCAGCAGGAGGATGGTGACCGAGAGCGCCGGATATATGAAGCGCGGAGATTTATAGATTGTGTAATCGATGCGCGAAAGGAGCAGCAGGGCCGCCAAACCGATGAGCGCCCAGAGGGCCTGCTTGCCTGCGAATGTGTACGGGGAGTGATACCGCTCCTGCGCCATGATGGCCGAGGCGGAAAAGACCATCGCCAGCCCCGCCACAATCAGCAGCACTGTGATGAAGAACATCCATTTATCGACCCCTGCACGCTTTGCCATCCCTCAATCCCGCAGTGCGTTGACAAGTTCCTTGAAGACGCGGCCGCGCTGCTCGTAGTTTTCAAACTGGTCGTAACTGGAGCAGGCGGGAGCGAGCACCACGACCTCGCCGGAGTGCGCGGCAGAGGCTGCGGCGGCAACGGCTTTGTCGAGCGTTTCGCAGGAATAAATGGGGACGACGCCGCGCAAATCCTTTTCGATTTTGGCTGCCGCCGCGCCGATGGTGTAGACGGCTGTGACGCGCTGGCGCAGCAGATCGGCAAGCACGGTGTAGGAAGAACCCTTGTCCTTGCCGCCCATTATGAGATGAATGCCGCTACTGAAGGAAGCAACGGCCTTGGCGGTGGCGTCCACATTGGTGGCCTTGGAGTCGTTGTAGAACTCGACGCCATTGCGTGTAGCCACGTATTCGAGGCGATGCTCGACCGCCCGGAAGTTTTCGATCGCGCGGCGGATGGCCTCGACCGGAACATCGGCCAGACGCGCGGAAACCACCGCAGCCAGCACATTTTCGATGTTGTGCGCGCCTTTGAGCGGAATCCCTCTCGATGGCATCACGTTTTCCGTGGCCGCGTCCGCAGCGGAGCGATAGACGACTGACCCCTGCTCAAGCCAAGCGCCCTGCGGCACTGGATGCTCAATTGAGAACCAATAGACCCTGGCCGCCGCGCGCGTAGCTGCATCCTCGCAGGGGACGTTGTCGGCATTCAGCACCAGACAATCTTCTGCCGTTTGTGCTGCAAAGATGAGTTCCTTCGCTCGAATGTAGTTTTCAAAGCTGCCGTGACGGTCCAGATGATCGGGCGTGATGTTGAGAATCACGGCGATGTTCGGGTGGAACTGTTCAGTGGTTTCAAGCTGGAAGCTGGAGACCTCGAGGACCGACCACGTTTCGTCGGTGCTGGAGTCGATTAGCGCCACAACCGGGACGCCGATATTGCCGCCGACTAGCGTGGGCAGGCCGCCGGCCGCGAGAATTTCGCCAAGCAGCGTGGTGGTGGTGGTCTTACCGTTGGAGCCGGTAACGGCCAGCATTTTCCCCTTGAGGAAACGCGCGGCAAGCTCCAGTTCGCCGATGACCGGCAGGCCAAAGTGCTTTACTTGTACCAGCTCGGGAGTGTCTAGCGGCACACCGGGGCTGACCACAATCAGGTCTTGGCGGCGGAAGGTGAGCAGGCCGTGACCGCCTGTCTCGACCATGATGCCCGCTTCCATCAGAGCAGGGATCTCCTTGGCCAGCGCCTCGGCCGAGCGCACGTCTGAAACCGTCACTTGCGCGCCGCGCCGGCGCAGAAACAACGCTGCCGCCAAACCGGATTTTCCCAGTCCGACGACCAAAACTTTTTTGCTTTTGAGTTCCAACATCGAGTCTTTTCCTTCGGTCAATTCGACCTTTTTATTGTGCGCCGATCAGTTCAAATTCTGGCCTTGTTCAACGCAATTTCAAGGTGGTGAGTGCAAACAATGCAAACACCAGTGCGCCGATCCAGAAACGCACGATGATTTTGGATTCGCTCCAGCCCAATTGTTCGAAATGGTGGTGCAGGGGGGCCATCCTGAAGATACGCTTTTTATTGCGCAGCTTGTAGCTGCCTACCTGGAGGATGACGGAGAGCGCCTCGATGATGAAGATGCCGCCAATGAAGGGTAGCAACAATTCCTGGCGAATGAGGACGGCGACCGTGCCGATGGCCCCACCCAGGGCAAGCGAACCCACGTCGCCCATGAAGATTTCCGCCGGATGTGCGTTGTACCAGAGGAAGCCGATGGAGGCGCCCACCATGGAACCGCAGAAGACGGTCAGCTCGCCCACCATGGGCATTCGCTGGAGTTCGAGGTAATCGGCAAAGACCACGTGGCCGCTGACATAAGTGAGCACGGCGAGAGCGGCCGCCGCGATGATGGTACAGCCGATGGCTAGCCCGTCCAGTCCGTCAGTCAGGTTAACGGCATTGGAAGACAGAGCCAGGAAGAGCGTGACAAAGATGACGAAGGGCAGAAACGCCAGCAAGCCCAGATGCGGGATGGAGCCAAGCCAGTGCCATTGAAGGTCGGGGCGCCAGCTTTTGATGAAGGGCACAGTCAACTGTGTGGAGAAGAGTTTGAATTGCTGCAGAATAACCAGGAAGACTGCAACGGAAGCGCCGGCAACTCCCTGCCAGAAGAGCTTGGCGCGTGCAGTGAGTCCCAGGCTGCGGCGCTGAACAACTTTTATATAGTCGTCGGCAAAGCCAATGGCTCCAAAAGCGAGAGTCGAAAACACAGCCACCCATACGAATGGGTTGGCTGGATCGGACCACAGGACCGTCGGCAGCAAAATGGCAATCGCAATAAGCACGCCGCCCATCGTGGGCGTGCCAGATTTCTTCAAATGCGACTGCGGCCCGTCATCACGGATAAATTGGCCGATCTGAAACTCGCGCAGCTTCTGGATTACCCACGGGCCAATGAGCAGCGCGATCAGCAGCGCCGTGCCTGAGGCAAAAGCAGTGCGGAACGTGAGGTATCGAAAGATACGAAAAGGGTGAACAAACGGAAATAGCTTTTCGTAAAGCAGCCAATAAAGCAAGTGGCCTCCAGAGCCGGCACGAGGCGGGTTTCATGTTGATTTTACTAGGCCGGAGGGCGGTGTGGAGTGGAAGCGCGCGAATTTAGCTTGGCTTCCGCAGCCCGACAACAGCCTCAATTACTCGCTCCAAATGCACGCCGCGGGAGCCTTTGACGAGAACCACGTCGCCCTTGCGCAGATTGAGCTTGAGCCAGCGGCCAGCGGCTTCAGCGTTGGGCAAAAACAGCGAAGCAACACCACCCGAACAAGCGGCTGCTGCCAGGTGCTCCGCGTTACCCTGGACTCCTGCGACGAGGTCGAGGCCCGCGGCGGCGGCGGCGCATCCACACTCAGCGTGGAGCGCGGGGCCGTGTTCTCCTTGCTCCAGCATCTCTCCGGCCACCAGAATCCGGCGCTTCGCTGGCCGCGCAGCCAGAGTGCGGATCATGGAGCGAAGCGCCTCCGGGTTGGAGTTGTAGCTGTCGTTCAAAATTGTCGCGCCTTTGATCTCAATCACCTCGCCGCGCTTGTCTCCGGCGGCGAGGGTTTCGAGAGCGGCGATGGCCGCATTCAGCTCGACACCCGCCTCCAGCGCAACAGCCAGGCCAGCCATCACGTTCGATGCATTGTGCGCGCCTAGCAGATTGAGCGTCAGTTGGCCTTCGCGCTCCCCGGCTCGATAATGCACGTGAAGGCCGGCAAGGTCTTCCGTAACCTCAAGAATCTGCGGATCGGCGCAGGGACTGGCGCCAAAATAAACCACGCGGCCATGAAAATCGCGACCAAATTGGGAAAGGTAGGGGTCGTCGCCGTTGAGGAAAGCGATGCCCGCGGAGGGCAGCGCGTCAATCAATTCGAGCTTGGCGCGAGCGATACCGGCCTGACCGTCGGAGAAATTCTCAATGTGCGCAGTGCCTACGTTGGTAACCACGCCCCATTCCGGCGCTGCGATGCGGGCCAGGGCGGCAATCTCACCGGGATGGTTCATGCCCATCTCGATGACCGCGATTTCGTGTTTGGGCGAGAGGCGCAGAAGTTGCAGAGGCACCCCGAAGGCGTTGTTCAGATTACCATGGGACTTGAGCACATTGAACTTTGCGCCCAGAGCCGCGGCAATCGCTTCCTTCGTCGTGGTCTTGCCTGCCGAGCCTGTAACGGCAACCACCCGCTTGCCCCATTGGCGGCGAATGTGCGCGGCCAATGCCTGCAATGCGATAAGCGGATCTTCTGTGATGAGCAGCGGCGCGGCCAGCGCGGCGTCAGGCAAGGTGGCAACGCGCGCGCGTGAAACTACAGCGGCCACGGCGCCGCGTTCGATGGCTGCGGCCACAAAATCGTGGCCGTCCAGCCTATCGCCGCGGACTGCGAAAAAGAGTTCGCCGTCGGCCACAGTACGCGAATCAATCGAGTAGCCGCAAACCACCAGCGCCCCGGCATTTGCCGCGCTCGCCGGCGCCTCGAGCACCGCACCCGCTCCAATGGCTGCCTCTGCAAGCGTGAGATTCATTCGACACCACCATAACCCATTTCGCCCAGCACCGAAAGGGCGACTTCGACGTCGTCAAACGGAATAACGCCGGTGGAAAGAATCTGTTCCTTCTCGTGGCCTTTGCCGGCGATCAAAACCACGTCGCCGGGGGCGGCTTCTTTGAGCGCTAGATGAATGGCGGCGGCGCGATCCGGCTCGATGGTATAGCGGACGTGAGTTGCCTTCAGGCCCGGTTCGACCTCAGCCAGAATCGCCAGCGGCTCCTCGGAGCGGGGATTGTCGCTGGTGGCCACTATGAAGTCGCTTCCCTCACCAGCAGCTGTGCCCATCTTGGGCCGCTTGGTGCGGTCGCGGTCACCGCCGCAGCCGAAAACCGTAATCACTCGCTTGCCGGACTGCGCGGTCATCTGCCTGGCCAGCGTGGTCAGATTGCGCAGGGCATCGTCGGTGTGGGCGTAGTCCACAATCACCGTGAAAGGCTGGCCCGCATCGACGGATTGAAAGCGCCCGGGAACGGGCCGGAGTTGCGGAAGGAAATCTACCAGATCAGCGAATGGCACGCCGCGCGCGTGGGCAGCGGTGAGCGCAGCCAGAAGGTTGAGGATGTTCACCTCGCCGGCCAGATGAGAAGTAATTTTGGCTGCGCCTGCCGGAGTTTCCAGTTCGAGCGTCGCGCCTGACGGAGTGAGCTTGTAGCTGGCCGCGCGCCAGTCGCCTTGGCCGATCCCGTACGTTCGAATCTCCGCGCCGGCCTTGCGCGCGGCCTCAGCCAACTCACTGCTGCGCGGATCGTGCGCGTTGATCACGGCTACGCGTGGAGCCGGATAGACCGTGCCGTCGAAGAGCAGGCGCTTGGCGGCAAAATACTTCTCCATCGTCTCGTGATAGTCGAGGTGATCGCGCGTAAGGTTGGTGAAGACGGCAACGTCAAAATTTAAACCGGTCGCTCGCCCCTGGTCGAGGGCGTGACTGGAAACCTCGGTGACCAGCTCGCTGGCGCCGCGAGCAACTCCTTCTGCCATCAGCTCAAAAAGGTCGCGCGATTCGGGGGTGGTATGCACCGAGGGACGGACTTCGCCGGCCACGTGATATTCGATGGTGCCAACAAGAACCGACTTGCGCGCAGCCGCGTTCAGCAGCGACTCAACTAGAAAAGCAGTAGTCGTCTTGCCATTGGTACCGGTGATGCCCGTGGCAGCGAGCTTGCGTTCAGGATGGCCAAAAAACGCGGCAGAGGCCTGGGCCAGCGCGCGGCGGCCATGCTCGACCTCAAGCACAGGCAAGCCGGCCTCGAAGACCAGCAGGTGGTCGAACTTTTGCGGTGAATCGGTGATAACGCCCAGCGCGCCCGCGGCGATGGCTTTCTCCACGTAGCGGTTGCCGTCGGTTGAGCCACCCTTCATGGCGACAAAAACCGAGCCCGGCAACACTCGCCGCGAGTCGTATTCAACACCCGTCACCGGACCGTCTGCGCCGCCGCCGGAACCGACGGCGGCCACTTCTGCAATCAATTCTTTCCAATTCATCACGGGTTCCATTGTAGATTGCTTTGCCTCAATCAGCTCGAATTGGCGGTAAGATGCTTTTATGGATGCGGAAAGAAAAGACATCTATAACGATCTAAGGCGAGATTTGCATGGGTTTCCAGTCGAAGACTTCGTGCGAGCGTATGCGAAAGCGTACTTGGAGGCGGACGTAGAAACAATCAGGAAGCTGCAAGGACTCCTGATAGGCGATGCTTCGGAAAACTGTGATCCCGAGGCGCCCAATGAGCCAGACGCGCCCATTGGCTCGCCGATTCAGCCTCGTCCCCATTTGAATTCCGGAGCAGTTGCCCTCCCTGAGCCAGACAATCCCGACCTTGATCATCTATAGCGTCGATAGCGAATTCATCGCGGGTTCCATTGTAGTTTGTCGTGGTGCGTTTGCCTTCAGTGGGCCTCGGGGTAAGTTTTCCGAGACTCGATATTCTTCAACGCCTCGCGGCAACTCAGCGTACTCATGCGGGTTTGGTTGAGCAGCACATATTTCTGTATCTCGGCAGGGTCTGTCCAGGCATACTGGCGCAATGCCCAGCCAATTGCCTTCCGCAGAAAGAATTCCTGCGATCCAAGTGAGGGCTCAATGGAGGCATACAGTAACTCGAGGTCAGTTTCCTCTTTGAAGCCAAGTTGGCACAAGATCGACGTGCGCCGTTTCCACAAGTTCTTCGACTTGCTCCAGGAAAGCATCTTGCGCCGCATTGGCACCGGATAGTCCCTGAGGATCTGCCCGACACGGTGCGATGCGATACCGTCCACGTAGTCCCACCATGCGCCAGTGACGATCAACTCTTCATACGTCTTCATCGCAGAAGGCGTCTGAAAAGCCTGCGCGCGATTGTCTCCCGCCAGATGCAGGGCAGCATAGCGCTCTTCGCGGAAACGCGCGTTGCGCCATATTTCCAGGACCTGCATCTGCCAATCCGCCGCCGATGCGAACTGCACGTCTGCAAACACCGATATGCACACCTTGCGCAACAGTGGAGCCGATACTCCGTGATACGGCATCGCAGACTTCATGTACGCTTGCATGGCCGGCGCCCGGTCAGGGTCACAAGCCTGCTGCAACGCTCGGCGCAATTTTGGCAACAACATCGGCAATTCCTTTCTTCTTTGCCGGTTCAAGTATGACTCTCGCCCGTGTCTTAGGAAAGAACAAATCTGCAAATTGGCCTCCATTTCTACGGAACATATCTTTGCTCTTGACATGCAACCAAATGGTTGCCTATTATGATTTCGATGGGCGCAGATTTGGACAAGGTCTTCAAGGCCCTGGCAGCTCCGGAACGCCGCCTGTTGCTGGACCGGCTGCGGGCCGATAACGGGCAAACGCTGGGTCAGCTCTGCGCCCATCTGGAGATGACGCGCCAAGCCGTGGCAAAACACCTCAGGCAGTTGGAAGAGGCTGCGCTCGTGGTCACCGTCTGGCGCGGCCGCGAGAAGTTGCACTACCTGAATCCGGTGCCCATTCACGAGATTGGCGAGCGCTGGATTGACAAATACGAGCGGGGCCGTTTGCGCGTCCTCGCAGAACTCAAATCAAAACTGGAGGAGCAAACCGATGTCTGAATCTCAATTTGTTTATGTGACGTTTATCCGTACCACGCCGGAAAAACTGTGGCGGGCGCTTATCGAGCCGGAGTTCACGCGACAGTTCTGGATGGCGACGACGCAGGAATCGGAATGGAAACCCGGCGCCTCGTGGAAAATTTTGTTTGCCGACGGCCGCGTCGCCGATACCGGCGAGGTAGTGGAGATCGATCCGCACAGGCGGCTGGTTCTAAAGTGGCGCAATGAGCTCTTTCCCGAGATGACCGCGGAGGGCTATTCGCGCATGACCTATGAATTGGAGCCCGCAGGCGAGAACGTCAAGCTCACGGTCACGCACGTGATGGACAAGCCCGATTCGAAGCTCATCAAGGCCGTCTCGAATGGATGGCCGGCGATCCTTGCCAGCCTGAAGAGCCTTCTGGAAACTGGCAAATCGCTGGAAATGACCCCTGGCATTCCGAAGTGAATTTAGGCGGAAGAACGAACGGCAAACGCAGGTCCTTCGACTCGCTGCGCTCGCTCAGGATGACATCTCTTATCGACGCCCACAGCGAACGATGATCCTGGTTCCCGGCGCGACCATGGTTCCCGGTGCGGGAGCTTGCTCGCGTACTGCTCCGCTGCCGTTGATTTCCACTTCGAGACCGGCGGCGGCGGCCTGCTCGATGACCTTGCGCACCGGCAAGCCGATGAGCGAGGGAACGCGCAGGGACTTGCCGTCGCCGATGGTGACGGTGGTAGATGTCTGCGGCTGCCGCTGCGTCGTAGCGGGGTTGGCATTCGCGCTCGCGGGTTGCGCGCTGGTTTGCGATTGGCTGGTTGTGGCGGGCGGGCTTACGGCAGGCGTCTGCTGTGCCGAAGCGCGCTGCGGATCGTCGCTGGGCAGATCGTTAGCCGCGGCATAGAGGGCGTTGATGTCGCCGGTTTGCTCGTGGCTGTCATCTTCCGCCACGTGCAAATCGGCCTTGGACAAAGCGCGGGGACGACGGGCATCGATGTCGTGAGGCACTGAAAGATATTCGAGAACCTGTTGCGCGACCTCTGCAAAGACGGGCGCGGAGACGGCTGTGCCGTAATAGGCACCCTTGGGCGAATCGAGAACCACGGCCACGGCGATCACAGGATTGTTGACCGGGGCAATGCCGGCAAACGATGCAATGTGCATGGTCTTCGAATAGAGGTGTGTAGCCGGATCGATCTTCTGCGCTGTGCCGGTCTTTCCGCCGGAGGAGTAGCCGTTGAGCTGCGCGGGCTTGCCGGTGCCAAACAACACCACGCCTTCCATCATCTTGCGCATCTGGGCTGCAGTGAGCGTGGAGAGTACGCGATGCGCTCCGGCGGGCAATGGGTTGGGGAGTTCCTCACCGGATTTGAAGGGCGACGCTGCCAGCGGCGTGGCCGGCGTTTGACCATTGCGCGTCCCATCCACCTGTCCGGGCATCAACATGCGCGGAGGCAAATATACTCCTCCATTGGCGATAGTGGAGACCATGGAAACCAGTTGCAACGGTGTGACGCCTACTTCCTGCCCAATGGCAATTGAGCCGATGGACGAGGGGCCCCATTTATTCACCGGGCGAAGCAGTCCGCGGGTTTCACCGGGCATCTCGGCGCCGGTGCGGCCACCAAATCCGAAGTCGCGGACGTACTGGTAAAAGCGGTCCGGGCCAACTTTGAGCGCGAGCTTGACGGCCGCCACATCGCTGGAAACCTCGAGCGCCTGATGAACCGGGATGAGGCCGTAGTGCTCGCCCTGGTTGTCGTGAATGATGCGGCCGGCGAGGTTAATCTTGCCGCCGAG
>JBAPYY010000630.1:0-4996 GCA_049284975.1 Occallatibacter sp. | reverse complement strand
GGCCACAGCAGCACGATGGCATCCTTCTCGCGCTGAAAGCTCGCCGGCACGGCCTTTGTTGCGTCTTCCATAATGCCGACGATGCCGAGAACTGGCGTGGGATAGATGCCTTCGCCTTTGGTCTCGTTATATAAGGAGACGTTGCCGCCGGTGATCGGCGTGCCCAGCGCCGTACATGCTTCCGCAATGCCGTCAATCGCCGCGGAAAGCTGCGCCATGATTTCTGGCTTTTCGGGATTGCCGAAGTTCAGGCAGTTGGTCGCGGCTACCGGCGTTGCCCCGGTCATGGCCACTTTGCGCGCGCACTCGGCGACTGCGTGCATTGCGCCCAGCCTCGGATCGAGATAGGCCCAGCGTCCGTTGCCATCGAGCGCCATCGCCAGCCCGCGCTCGTGACCCGGCGTGCCGGTGCCCTTGATACGCATCACGCCTGCTTCGCCGCCGGGCCCCTGCACGGTGTTGGTCTGGACCATCGAATCGTACTGCTCATGAATCCAGCGCTTGGAGCAGACGTTCGAGGAGGCGAGAAGTTTTTTGAGATCGGTCAGGTAGTCGCGGTCTTTACCGAGCTCGGCAATCACTTCGATCGGTGGGTCGGTCGGTGCCGGCGACTTCCACACCCCGATCGGCCGGTGGTAGAGCGGCGCATCGTCGGTGAGCGATTCATTGGGAATGTCGGCAACCAGCTCGCCATGGTGGCGGATGCGCAGACGCGATTCCGGCTGCACCGTGCCGACGATCACCGCGTCCAGACCCCACTTCGTGAAGACGTGCAACACCTCGTCTTCGCGGCCTTTTTCGGCGACGAGCAGCATGCGTTCCTGGCTTTCGGAGAGCATGATCTCGTAGGCACTCATGCTGGTTTCGCGCTGCGGAACCAGATCGAGCTCGACGTCGAGGCCCACGCCGCCGCGCGCGCCCATCTCGCAGGTGGAGCAGGTGAGGCCTGCGGCGCCCATATCCTGAATGCCTACGATAGCGCCGGTCTTCATCGCTTCCAGGCATGCCTCGAGCAGCAGTTTTTCCATGAACGGATCGCCGACCTGCACGTTAGGGCGCTTCTGTTCCGAGCCTTCCTTGAACTCTTCGCTGGCCATGGTTGCGCCGTGGATGCCGTCGCGCCCTGTCTTGGCGCCGACATAAATCACCGGATTACCCGTGCCGCTCGCCTTGGCGTAGAAGATCTCGTCTTTGCGAACAAGGCCGAGCGCAAAAGCGTTCACCAGCGGGTTGCCGCTATAGCAGTTCTCAAATTTCGTCTCGCCGCCCAAGTTTGGCACGCCAAAGCAGTTACCGTAGCCGGCGATGCCGCTCACCACGCCTTCGACGATGGCATGATTCCTGCGGCGCTCACGCGCTCTTGCGTCTTGGTCGGGATTCGAGGCCGAAGCAGAGTCATCGGCAATGGGCCCGAAACGCAGCGAGTCCATCACTGCGAGGGGGCGTGCGCCCATGGTAAAGATGTCGCGCAGGATGCCGCCTACGCCCGTAGCCGCGCCCTGGTAGGGCTCAATGTAGCTAGGGTGGTTGTGGCTCTCGATCTTGAACGCGCAAGCCCAGCCGTCGCCCACGTCGATGATGCCGGCATTTTCACCGGGCCCCTGCACCACGCGGTCGCTCTTGGTCGGCAGCCGCTTCAGGTGCACGCGGCTCGACTTGTACGAGCAGTGCTCGCTCCACATCACGCTGTAAATGCCGAGTTCGGTCAGGGAGGGCGTGCGGCCCAGGGCCGCAAGAATGCGCTTATACTCTTCCGCAGTAATGCCGTGCTGGGTAAGCAACTGCGGAGTAACGGTAGTTGGCTCGGGAACGGCAGCAGAAGAGGCGCTGGTCATCTCTGCCTTCATTTTCGCATGGGAGTTGCACGCCGTGAACCGAAGCGAGGTGTGGAAAGCCTGGCCCGTTGGTCAGAACAGGATTTTCCGCCGCTTCAAGGCGCAGAATCGAGCGTCCCGCCGTGGCATATAAGGTGAAGCCTATGCGATACTTGGGGAGCGGAACCCCTCCCAAGGCCGGGATGGCGGAACTGGCAGACGCAGCGGACTCAAAATCCGCCGACCCTTGCGGTCATGGGGGTTCGACCCCCCCTCCCGGCACCATGATTCAATTCCACTTGAAATCCTAAGTCGCAATTCTGCCGGCGATTCCCGGCAGTCCGCATTCTCTTTGAGGTACTAATCCGCCGAACTCCCCCGTGGCTCCGACTTTACGGGCGGGCCGGTTGACTCGCGAATCACAATCTCCGGCAGAACAGTTAGTTTTTGCGGAACATCGTTTTCCCCGCGAATCCGTTGCAGCAGCGTGTGCGCGGCCAGAGTGCCCATCCGCACCAGCGGTTGGCGGATGGTGGAAATGCTGGGGTTGTGGAAGGCTGCGCTTTGAATGTCGTCAAATCCGATCACGGAAATATCTTCCGGAACCCGCAGCCCCTTGTCGCGAATAGCACGAATCGCCCCGATGGCGGCGATATCGTCGTAGCCGACCAGGGCGGTAAAAGGCGCTTTGCGCTGCAGCAGCTCATTGGCCGGATCGACTCCCAGTTCCGGCGTGGAGATGCGCGACTTGAGCTGCACCGTCAACTCCGGCCGCACCGGGATGCCGAGCTCCGCAGCCACCTCCTGCATATATTGCCAGCGCTCGTCCGCATCCGAGCTATGGCTGCCGCCGCGCATAAAGGCGATGCGGCGATGGCCCAGACTGTAGAGATGTCGCAAGGTAAGCTCGGCAGCGCGCCGCTGGTCGAGCACTACGTTGGTCACGCCCTCAATCTCGCGATGCCCTGCAATTGCCACAGCCGGCGCCCTGGGGCTGTGCTCCAGAACAGTATCGATAAAGATGAAGCCTTCGACAGAGCGCTCCCGCAGCATGTTTGGGTACTCCTCGATCAGGTCCGGCTTGCGGCGATGGCTCGCCGTCAGATAGAAATAGCCTTCTTCGATGAGGAAATCCTCGACGCCGGCAAGGATCTGCGTCGTATAGCTATCGTTCAGTTCGGGAACCAGCACGCCGATCGTGTAGGACTGCCGCTTGCGCAGCGAGCGTGCGTAAAAGCTGGGGTGGTAGTCAAACTTTGAGGCTGCTTCCTTGACTCGATCTCTGGTGTTTTGCGGAATCGCCTGCACGCCAGGCGCGTCATTCAGCACCAGAGAGATAGTGGCTGGGGATAGATCCAGGTATTCACCCAGAATACGCAGACTGACGGGCCTTCCGGGCTCCGGCTCCCGTCTGGACCGGGGTTTTGTTTTTTTGGGCATCACAACGTTGTAACACGCCTAAAGAGTGCGTGAAAATGCCCAATTCTGTTTATTCGGCGGTGTTCAGGCCTGGGCCGTTGCCTCGCGCACGCTTAAGTGGTCATACCACGTGAACTTTAGGATCGCCGAAGTGACCAGAATCACCGCCAGAGTGATCGCCGCTCGCGCGAATTCCTGGATCACAACATACAACGGCAGGACAACGAGCGCGACCTGCCAGATGATGCCTACGGCAATGTTGAACATATCGCGGGGGAAATCCTTATTGCGCTCAAAAGTGGGATCTTCGGCCTGAACCTTCTTGAGAACCGGCCCCCACAAGCCCCAGGGGCGCACGCGACGGTAAAAGTCCTTGAGCACCTCTTCGTCTTCGGGTATCGTCAGCAGCGTGCCCGCGAAGCAGCCGATTAGGGAAATCGCCAGCACTAGCGGGAAAATGATCGTGACTTCGAGATTGACAGGATACTTGGCCTCGAAGCTCTGCACGATGGGCAGCTTGTCCAGCAAGCCGGGAAAGGCCAGCACCAGCGCGGAGCCGACGCCGGTGATCATGCCCCAGAAGTAGCCGAAGCCGTTAAAGCGCCACCAGTACCATTTGAGGACGTTCGAAGCTGTGTAGCCGCCCCACAGCCCGGAGACGATCCACAGCACCACCGAGTTCACGCTGGTCACATACCATCCAATCAGGACCCCGAGTAATACCACAACGAATGAGCTGAGATAGGCGAGGCGAACATAGGCTTTGGGCGAGGCGTTGGGATTGATGTAGCGCTTGTAGATGTCATTGACAAAGTAAGGCGGTGCGGCGTTGACCGTGGCGGCAAAATTGGACATGAAGGCCGCCAGCAGTCCGGCGATCAGGAAGCCGAGCAGACCTGCGGGTACAAACCGGCCCAAGGCCATTGGAAGCACATTCTCGAAATCGAGATTTGTGCCCATGGCGCGGAGGTCCGGGCCGAAGAAGGCTGCCGCCAGCACAGTGAGGCCAATGACGAGGAAGTAACGGGGCGGGGTGAGCACGATGTTGACCCAGGCGCTCATCAGGGATGCTTCGCGAGGATCCTTAGACGAGAGCACGCGCTGCATATCGTAGTTAGGCGCTGGCCCGGCGGCCGAAATCAGGATGCCTTTGAAGAGCAGCATCATCACAAAGAAGCCGAACAACTCATACTTGTCGGCGGCGATCTTGGCGGTCGCCGCGGGCAAAAAGGTCGTCCAGTCCAGGCCCAGGTGCCAGCCGAAGAAAATATTGTCCCAGCCGGCCGGAACCACCTTGCGCAGGGTATCGGGAGAGACCTTGATCATGGCGATGATGCCCACGGCAAAGCTCGCGATGGCCAGAATGAAGAACTGGACCACTTCTGTAATCACGACGCTGATCATGCCGCCCTTGATGACGTAGATGGCGGTAATAGCAACCAGGATCAGTGCGTACTGGTTGGGCGAGAGATGAAAGGGAAGGAACTCCGCGGCAAATTTGCCGATGCCCTTGAAGCCGTAGGTGAAGAAGCCGATGATGCTGACAAAGGCGTAGACCACGACAATCAGATGCGATAACTGCGCGCCGCGGCCGGTCCCGAACCGCGTCTTGATCCATTCCGCGCCGGTCATCACTTTTGAGCGCCTGAGCCAGGTGGAGAGATACACCATGAGAAAGACCTGGTTGAATGTCGGCCAGAGCCATGGGATCCACACGCTCTTGAGCCCGTAGACGAACATCCAGTAGACCAGAAGCATGGTGC
>JBAPYY010000629.1:0-10719 GCA_049284975.1 Occallatibacter sp. | reverse complement strand
CCCTCACCCAAAGAATCCGGCAAGACGCCGAACGGCTGAATCTGCCCACACCCGGGGTGCAGCGCTGGGCCGGAAGTAATATTCGTCGTAGAAACGATGCACCATCTCGAGCACGTAGTCCGTAGGCAGCCCGGGGTATTCGATGTGCGCCATCTGGTGGCCGCCTTCATCGCTCATCGCCGCGGTGTTCACAATGAAGCCGTTGGCCTTGGCGTAATCATAGAACTCGGTGCCCGGAAATGCGTGCGCAATGGAGACCTGAATGGTTTCCACGTCCAGCGTCTTGGCAAAGTTGATGGTGTTGCGAATCGATTCTTTCGTCTCGCCGGGCAACCCCAGCACAAAGTCCCCGTGAATGGCCAGGCCCAGATCGTTGCAGTCCTTGGCGAAGGCGCGCGCGCGTTCCACGGTTGCGCCCTTCTTGATGTTTTTGAGAATCTGCGGATCTCCGGATTCAAAGCCCACAATGAGCAACCGGCAGCCGGCTTCTCTCATCGCTTTCAGCGTCTCGCGGTCGGTGGTCACGCGCGATGTGCAGCTCCAGGTCAGCCCCAGCGGCTTCAGCTTGGCGCATAACTCGATAGTGCGCTGCTTCTGAATGTTGAAGGTGTCATCGTCAAAGAAGAACTCCTTTACATCGGGAAAGTTTTCTTTGGCCCAGGCCAGTTCGGCGGCTACGTCGTCGGTTGACCGCTTGCGCCATGCGTGCCCGCTCAGCGTCTGCGGCCACAGGCAGAATGTGCACTGCGCCGGGCAGCCGCGCGTGGAGTAGAGAGCGACGAAGGGATGCAGCAGGAAAGGCACGTTGTAGCGCGTCACATCGATGTCGCGCTTGTAAATCTTGGTGGCCCACGGCATTGCGTCCAGGTCTTCCACCTGCGGGCGATCGGGGTTGTGCACCACCTTGCCGTCCAGCTTGTAGCTGATGCCGAGAATCTCGTTGAGAGGCTTGCCCTTGGCAAACTCCACCACCGAATAGTCAAACTCGCGCCTGCAGATGAAGTCCAGTTCAGGGCATTCGTTCAGTGCGCGATCCGGGTCCGTGGTCACAGGAGGCCCGACAAAGGCGATGCAAATCGACGGATTGGCCTGCTTGATGGCCGCGGCCAGCATCTGATCGCTCTTCCAGCCTATAGTCGAGGTGAAGAGCACCAGAAACTCGTAATCCTTGCAGATCTGGATGGTTTCCTGCGCGGAAACGTGATGCGGGGAAGCATCCAGCAGACGCGAACCCTCCAACAATCCGGCCGGATACGTCAGCCACACCGGGTACCAATACGATTCAATCTCGCGCGTAGCCGGCCAGCGCGAGCTCGCGCCACCGTCAAACTTCTCGAACGAGGGCGGGTTCAGAAACAGCGTTTTCAAAGGCATAGTCATCCCCTTTATTCTAACATTCCGGCATTTTTTTGGGTTCCGGCAGGTCTTGCTGAGAAATTTCTTGCGCCGGCTTACTTGGCGTGCAATTCGTTCAGCCAATCTTCCATGTGGCCGAGGGCGCGCAGCAGGCTCAGCCGCGCCTTGCTCAGGTCGAATCCAGCGTCAAGCGCATCCTGGAATTTCTGGCGCTCATCGATGCGCGCCAACTGCTCCGCCTTGGGCGTTAGTTGCGGCTGAGCGCCCGGCCCGATTCCCGACCCGTTGCCCAGTTCCAGTTGCGCCAGCACGGATTTGAGTTGCTCATTGGCAATCTGCTGCTTCAGCGCCGCAATCTCCGCCTGGGCGTCGAGTTCGCGCAAACTGCCTGTGAGTGTGGCTATTTGAATCTCATTTTGGCGCTGGGCCTCTTCGGCCTCTACTGTGGCGCGCAGCGCTTCTGCAGCCGATCCTCTTGCTTTGGCGCTGTGAATCAGGTCGAAGAGCGGAACCTGAATCGAGAATCCAGAACTGAAGTTGTTGGTTGGGATTGGGTGGGCGGGGTTGTAGTACGCGTTGAAATTATTCAGAATCGTTGTATTGCGGATGTATTCCCCGCCGAAGCCGAGTTGGGGGATGTAATCGCTCAATCGATCTCCCCGCGCCGCCTTTTGCTTGGAGAGCGCAAACATCTGGGCCGATTGCACTCCCGCAAGAGCGCGCGGGGCCTCGCCCGCTTTCACTTCCGGAATCTCCGGAATACTGGCGTGATCCGTCGTAATTGAACCAACTGGCAGACCCGTAAGTGTAGCAAGCTGCTTCGCAAGGGTTGCGGCGCGAGTTTCCAGGTGCAGCCGCTTCAGCTTGAGCTCAACCGCAGTCAGTCGCGCCTGCAACAACTCGCTGAGCGGATCCACGCCGGCTTCGGCGCGTTCCTGTTCGATGGCCACCAACCGGTCAGCAAAACCTTCCTGCTGCTGCGCGGCATTCAATTCGCAGTTCACTGTATCCAGCTCGATGTAAGCTGTTGAGGCGTCCAGCGCCACTTGCTCACGGGCGTCCTTCAGGCTTAGCGTTGCGGCTTTAACACCCGCGCGAGCCGCCGCAATGTAGTGATTTTGAGGAAGGCTGAAAACCATTGATTGTACTGTACCGCTCACGATCGACGGAACGCCCCCGGTGAAGCCCACATCTTTCAGCGCCGGAAGCCCCGAACCTAGAGTCAAACTGGGCACATATGCGTCTTTGGATTGCGAGAGCGCCGCGTCGGCTCTTTCCAGATCAGCGCCGGCCAGCCTGACCGCGCTCGAATTGCGCTGCGCCAGATCAACCACCGTGCCCAGCGAGACCTGCGCCGGCGCGCTCGCCATCGTCATGCCGATAAGCATCAGCGCCCAGCACTTCACCGGATTGTCTCCGTTCTTCACGTGCGCTCAACCCTTCAGTACTTCAGATCCTGTGCTGGTTTGTACTCCTGTGCCAGAGACAGAGCGACTGCCCGTTCCCGTTTGGCAGCCGCCGCATCTCCCAACTGTTCCTTCAATTGAGCCAGCCACACATGCGCCACAAATGCCGGTCCTTCTTCGGTCTTTGCGTTTCCGGCAAGATAGCTTTCCAGCATTCTCGCTGCCCGCGCCGGATCGCGCCCGGTTTCCCGCAAAAGGGAAGCCCCGTTGTAAATCGCCACGCCCTCGTGCTTGTCCAGCTTCGCCGCGCTCTCTCCGCTGCGCACCGCGGACTCCATCTCCGTCCAGCGCTCGCGACCGCGATAGAAGCTGGCCAGCACAATCCATTGACGCGCTGGGTGCGCCGACGAAGCAATCGCCAGCTTGTATTCCCGCTCAGCTGTACCGTAGTCCTTGCGTTGCTCTGCGATACGGCCCCGCAATACATGAGCGCACGCAGGATCGACACCGTCCAGTTCCGCAGCCACAGTTTCTGACTTGCCGATGCCGCCGCCCACCACCCCCGGCGCGGAATAGTAAAACTCGCCCAAATCGGCGAGCGCTTTGGCATTGCGAGGATTCAGCCTTACCGCCTCTTCAAACTCAATTCGTGCCCTCTTGGCCAGCGAAAACGCATTTAGAAACGTAGCCTTGCTCGCTTTTTGGCCCAGTGCGCGGGCCAACCACATATGATCGTCCGAGCTCTGCCCGTCCAGTTTCACCGCCTGCTCGCAGTCGCTCGCGGCTCTATCCCATTCCTCCAGCGTGTATTCCACGCGGCATCTCAGGTTATAGGCTTCGGCCTCGCCGCCTGGTTGGGCCAGTGGTTCCAGAAGCGCGAGAGCTTTGTCCGCCTCACCGGCTTGCAAGGCTGCATTTGCCTGGCCAAGCTGCCTTGCCTGGCTATGCGCGGGCGTTGAAAGGGCCATGACTGCTGCCAGACCCAGTCCCGCCGGTATGAGCCCAGCCAATGCCTTCACCGCACAACCTTGATTGGAACGCCCTCCTGCAAGGGCTGTCCGCTTAACGTCCCGGTTGCCACCAGGTCCCCATTCGCGAGCCCAGAGAGAATGGCCACCTGGGTAAGATTGATGGTTCCGGTCGTCACATAAGTTCTCTGCAATCCGCCTTTTACCACCTTGAAAACATATGGCTTGCCATTCTCCACGCGCAGCGCCTCGCGCGGCACGCTCAGGGAGTTTGGCTCGCTGGAGAGGGTCACCGTCACGTTCACGTTGGTGTCCGGCAACAGATCGCCGTCCACATCGTCAATCCTCACCAGCACCTCGCCCACGCTGCGTGTGCCCAGGTTGATCACCGTCACTGGCGTGCGTTCGATATGTCCGTTCCAGATGCGCCCCGGCTTGGCGTCCCATTTGATTTGAATCTTCTGTCCGACTGCAAGTCGTCCAATCTCGGGCTCGTCAAAGTAGGCCCGCACTCGTTCGTGGTGCAAGTCGGCCAATTGAAGCAGTAACTTTCCCTCTTCGACAAACTCCGTGGGTCCCGCATCCAGACTGTAAACAGTCCCTGTTGCCGGAGCGCGCACCACCGTTTGCGCTATCACCTGTCGAGCTGCCGCACGGTTGGCCTCCGCATCCGTAAGCGCTGCCCGCGCGCGCTCTATCTCTGCCGGCGAATAGCGGCTGTTCGCGCTTTGATCCGATGCCCGCAAATTCACTTCTGCCGTATCCAGCCGCTCTCGCGCAGCAGCTACCTCGCTGGGTGACGCCGCTCCAGTCGCATTAAGCTTGTTCAGCGCATCCAGATCGCGGCGCGCATTGTCGCGTTCCAGGCGTTCGCGCATCACTTCGGCTGCCGTCGCCTGCCGCTCCTGCTGAGTTCCGTTCTGAGTTACAGCTTCCAGTGCTGCCTGCGCGGTTCTCACGCCGCTCTCCGCCGCGGCTTCGCGGGCGCGTGCCTCCACATCATCAAGCACCAGCAGCACTTTGCCCGCCGCCACCTGGTCGCCCGGCTGCACATACACCGCCTTGACGGTAGTCGCAATCGGGCTGTGAACCTCAAAGTTCATCTCCGGCTCGACACGGCCGTTGGTGCTGATGGTGCTTACCAGTTGCACGTCTGCCGCCGCGGCAACGCGCACCTGCAGTTGGTCCCTTGTCAGGGCGCGCACCACAAAAAAAACGACAACGAGGAGGACGGCCGAGCCTCTCCAAAACCACAGGCGGGCTGTTTGCTTTCTATCTTGATTCATTCAGGCAACCAGAGTCAGTATATAGGACTCAGAAACCCTCTCAAGGGCGCAAAGTCTGTCAGCAGAAGAGAATTCAGGCCGGCAATCGCCAAAGGTCTGACCTCCAATGCATGCGCCTTTAATTGGAACTCCGACACTTGCCCTCGTACAATCGAAACCATGGCTTCAGAACCTCGCTATACCGACGACCACGCCAAAGCCGGACTCGATTTCGCCTTTCCCGCCATCGAAACCTGGCGAAACCAGTTTCCGGGCTACGAAATTCTCATCGACGACCCGGAACTGACCTCCGTCTGCCCCAAGACAGGCCTGCCCGATTTCGGCCTGCTCACCATCCGCTACATGCCCCGCCAGCGCTGCCTCGAACTCAAGTCGCTCAAGGAGTACCTGTTCTGCTACCGTAATCTCGGCATCTTCCAGGAGAACATCGTCAACCAGGTTCTGGAAGACGTGGTCAAGGCCTGCGACCCGGTCTGGGCTGTAGTCCGTGGCGAATTCCGCCCGCGTGGCGGCCTGGGCACCACGGTTGAAGCGCGTTGGCCACGACCCGAAAAATAAATGCAAACAGCCACCCAGCCCGGCCGTCCTCGCATCAGCCCCGCTGTGGCGACACTGTCGTTGCTTATCGCCCTCAATCTTCTCAACTACATTGACCGCTATATCCTGCCCGGCGAACTTTCACTGGTCAAGAGCGAGTTCCACTCCACAGACCACCAGATGGGCGCGCTCACCACCGCCCTGTTCATCTTCTACATGCTCGCCGCGCCCTTGTCCGGTTGGCTGGGCGACCGCCTGAACAAGAAGCAACTATTCGTCTGCGGAGTGGCTCTGTGCGTCATGGCGGCCCTGGCCCTCCATGGCAATTGGTTGCTCTTCATCCAACTCGGTGCATTGGCGGTCGTTTTGCTCATTGCTTATATATGGTTTCAGCCCGCGGCCGCGCGGCTTCCTGATCGTTCCTCGCGCAAGGCGCTCATCATCTTCGGCGCCATTCTCTGGAGCCTGGCCACTCTGGCCACCGTCTGGGTTCACGACTATTGGACCTTCTATATCCGCCAGGCTTTCGTGGGCATCGGCGAGGCCACATTCGGCATCTTTGCTCCCGCCATTCTGGCCGATTTCTACCCAGAGCGTGAGCGCAATCGCATCCTCTCCATCTTTTACACTGCTATTCCCGTTGGCGCGGCCCTCGGCTATCTGGCGGGCGGCGAGATGGGCACGCTCTGGGGTTGGCGTGCGCCGTTCCTTGTCTGCGCCATTCCCGGCCTGATTATTGCGGTTTTGTACGGCCTTTGGGGATACGAGCCCGAGCGCGGAGCCAGCGACAACATGGGGCAGACCGCCAACACCACCACATTTCTCGGCCTTTTCCGCAACCCGGCCTACCTTTCGGCCACCTTTGGACTGGCAACCCTCACCTTCGCCATGGGCGGCATTTCGGCATGGGTGCCCGAATTCCTGCACCGTTCCGCCGGGCTATCGGTCGCGAAATCTAGCCTGGTCGTTGGCGCAATCACCGCCATCGACGGCATTCTCGGAACCCTCATCGGCGGGTGGATCGCCCAGCGCTGGCTACGCACTGACCACCGCGCGCTCTACCTGCTCTCGTTCTGGAGCGTCGCTCTCACTCTGCCCTTTGGGATTCTGCTCTTTTTCGGTCCGCCCGCCTGGGCCATCCCGTCCCTGCTTGTCGCCGAGTTCTTCCTCTTCCTCAACACCGGCCCGCTCAACGCCGCCCTCGTCAACTCCGTCTCCGCGCCGGTTCGCGCCGTGGCTATCGGCGTCAACTTCTTCAGCATCCACTGCTTCGGCGATACATTTTCCCCGCAAATCATCGGCGCCATCTCCGACCACTCCAACCTGAGCATCGGCCTCGGTTCGACGCTGATCTTCCTGGTCGTCTCCTGCGTGATTCTGTGGAAGGGCGCGCGCCACGCGCCTCCCATGGAAGACGTGGAAATCTCGGTGCTGTAAGGAATCGGCTAGCCTGCCCGGAAAAGCGTGATGTTGCGGCTACTTCAGCAAATTCGGACGAAGAAATGAGCTACGGATGCAAATGACTGGCATTCCCTTTGGAACCACAGATTGGTCGCAGGTTGAGCCAACTGAGCACATAGGCGCGAGCGGAATGGCCTACTGGCGCACACAGGAATTCGGCGGCATTCGCGTGCGCATGGTGGAATACACGCCGGGCTATCTCGCGGATCATTGGTGTTCCAAAGGGCACATTCTTCTCTGTCTTCAGGGCCAACTCGAAACCGAACTGAAAGACGGCCGAAGATTTACGCTCCAGCCTGGTATGAGCTACCAAGTGGCAGACAATACTGAACCTCATCGTTCATACACTGCGGTCGGAGCGAGATTGTTTATAGTCGACTGAAAAATTCACTGGCTCCGGGTGCCGGGTGCCCCAGGTGCCTCGCTTTTGGGCACCTGGGAGACCTCGGACCTTATTACCGCTGAACCGTCTCTTTATCCTTTGTATTCATAAACGCCCGCCTTCCGCCCTGGGAGCGCAGGTTGGGATCGTTGATCGGCGGCCGGCTCTCGTCCGCGCTGAAACCGCGCGCCAGCAGCGGATTCGGTTTGAACTTCGGCGGCCCGCCATAGAACTGCCGCGCATGGCTCAGCACCATTCCTGCACGTCCATGCATCGGCCTCACAATCCCCCGAATTTGCACATTCATGTTGCGGTATTTGTTGAGTTCGCCCACATCGTCGCGATCTTCCCACAGACTCACGATGGTGAATTTGCACTTTTCATCTGTCGTCTCCGGCGTGCACACATCCAGAAACCGCGTCCCATCCGGCAACTCGACCACGTCATAAACGTGCGCGGTCACGCACACATCTTTGTTCACGAGGCCAGTGGCTTCGTCGGCGGTCACGCACGGCTTCTGCTTGCCGGCAAACGCCAGACCAGGCAAAACCGCAACAAACAGCACAACACACGCCACTCTGCGCAGAAGCACGGCAAATCTCCAAGGAGGATTTCCGCAATCCTAACGCGAATCTGCCGGAAAGGGAAGCGGATCAGGAGTGACGCGAAATTGTGTCTGGAAAATCAATTGAAATGGCAATCAAGAGAGGAGTCCATTGTGACCCAGACGGTTGTCTCCACATCAACAGCTTTACCATTCAGAAGGTAGGGTTTGTATTTGTATTTTCGAACTGCATCGAGGACCGGCTTGCACAGCATTGCTGGGCCGGAGATAACCTTCGAATGAAGAACATTCCCATCCCTATCAATCTCAATTCCCACTACAACTGTGGCTTTGATGCGAGGGGGCATTACCATACGTGGACAAACGATGTCAGCTTTGTGGATGAGCAACTTCTCCGCGACTCCCCGCGAAATCTGAAACTCAAAGGGTTGGCGCTGGCCGGAATTTTCCTGCGCCTGCCCAGGCAGGCTGACGCAAAAAACTGCAGAGAGAAGAACAAAACACGCCGAAATCTTCATGGCAAGCGATTCTAAGCCCCGCGGATCAGGAATGGGAACTAAAGCCCTGCCCCGCCAGTTCCTCACTACACCAACTGCCCGTAGTGGCTCTCCACGTAGTTGTCTAGAATCTGCTTGAAATCCGCCACAATCGTGTCGCCGTGCAGCGTCTTCAAGAGCTTGCCGTCCACATAAACCGGAGCTTTCGGCTCTTCAAACGTTCCCGGCAAACTGATTCCCAGGTTCGCGTGTTTCGACTCGCCCGGTCCGTTCACCACGCAGCCCATCACCGCCAGCTTCAGCTCCTCCACGCCCGCGTACTTCTTCCGCCACTCCGGCATCGAGACGCGCAGATAGCTCTGAATCTGCTCGGCCAGTTCCTGGAAATATGTGCTCGTCGTGCGCCCGCATCCTGGGCAACTCGTGACCTGCGGCATGAAGCTGCGAATCCCCAGCGACTGCAAAACCTGCTGCGCGGCCTGCACTTCTTCCGTCCGGTCGCCGCCCGGCTTGGGCGTCAAACTCACGCGAATCGTGTCGCCAATCCCGGCCAGCAGCAGCGGCGCAAGTCCCGCCGTCGAGGCAATCAGCCCCTTCGTTCCCATTCCCGCCTCGGTCAGTCCCAGGTGAAGCGGATACTCACAGCGGGCCGCAAGGTTGCTGTACACATCGATAAGATCGCGCACCCCGCTCACCTTGGCCGACAAAATAATCTGGTCGCTTCGCAGCCCGTAATGCTCGGCAGCGGCTGCAGAGTCCAGCGCACTCCGCACCATCGCCTCCATCATCACTTCGCGCGCCGGAAGCGGCTGCTCCATGCGGCTGTTTTCATCCATCATGCGCGTCAGCAGAGATTGGTCGAGCGAACCCCAGTTCACACCGATGCGCACCGGCTTCTGGTTCTCGACGGCGCACTCCACCATCACCTGAAAATTGTCGTTATCCTTTTTGCCAATCGACGCGTTCCCTGGATTGATCCTGTATTTGGCCAGCGCTCGTGCCGTGGCCGGAAACTTCTTCAGCAGCAGGTGGCCGTTGTAGTGGAAGTCGCCCACAATCGGCACCGTCAGGCCGCGCTTTTCCAGATCCTCCACAATATGCGGAACGGCTGCAGCAGCCTCTTCATTGTTCACCGTGACGCGCACAATCTCCGACCCTGCCAGCGCCAGTGCCGCAACCTGTTCAATCGTGCCCGCTATATCAGCCGTGTCGGTATTGGTCATCGATTGCACGACGACCGGAACCTCCCACCCCACGCGAACTTGCCCGATCTTTACCGTTCCCGTTTTCCTGCGCCGAATCTCCGCCATACCTGTAGTTTACCCTTTGACTCGCCAACTTGCTAACTTGCGATCCCCGCGAAGCGGGGGCTAACTTGCCGCTTTTGTCAAGATTCTGAAGTAGATCCGGCCCATTATTGCTTGTTCACATCCACGTAATACAAATCCGTCTCCACCTGAAATTCATCCTTGGTGAGCGGCGTCTTCATCCACTGCCATTTCGTCGTCGGATGAATGATCTGCCATTGCCCCGGCGTTCCCACGCGCACCGGCATGGCAAAGTCATCTTCATCGGCGCGCCACTTATACATCACCATCCCCGGCTCCTCGCCAAACAATAACTCCAGCCGCGGAATCTGCGCATGTCGCAGATATTGGTTGAAAATCGGCGTCAGATTCATGCCGGTGTGCTGGTTGAAGTACGCCACTACATCTTCGGTCATGATGTTCTGATACTTGAAATGCTGATAAAAGCCGTGCAGCAGCGCCTGCCACTTCGCATCGTCATTCACCACGCTGCGCAACGTATTGATCATCAGCGCGCCCTTGAAGTACTGGTCCTCGTCGGGCTCTTCATCCACTCCGCGCTCCGTGATGATGGGCTGCGCGTTCCTCACCTTCGGCTTATCGCCATTCAGGTATTTGATGGCGTCGGCCTTGCCCCAGCGATACTCTACATAAAGGCTTTCGAGATAAGTCGTCCATCCCTCGTGAATCCACATATCCGACGGATCGGCTGCCGTTATGCTGTTTCCGAACCACTCGTGCCCGCTCTCGTGAATGATGATGAAATCAAAACGCAGACTGATTCCCGTGCCCGTCCAGTCGCGGCCCATATATCCGTTCGTAAACCCGTTGCCGTAAGCAACTGCACTCTGATGCTCCATGCCCAGGTAAGGCACTTCAACCAGCTTGTAGCCATCCTTCACAAATGGATACTCGCCAAAGTAATGTTGAAACGCCTCCAACATACCTTTAGCT
>JBAPYY010000628.1:0-7563 GCA_049284975.1 Occallatibacter sp. | reverse complement strand
AGTCGACCCTTATCTACAAATATTTACCGACAAGGACGAGGAGAATTTCAAGAGGAATGAGGAATTTCGCAAAGAGAGGTTGAAGTATAAGCCTAATGGCTATTCATATGAAGTTTCAGGCGTCGTGAATTTGAAACCCGGAAAGGAAATCCTAGTCAGCTTTCCGCTGGACCATATTGACGACTTTTGGTATTTGAGAATCAAGTTTGCATTAGATTTAGATAAGTCGTCGGCTGCCCTAGGCCCTTTCACATATCTTAGTTTTGGTAAATGGGGTCTTCCGCAAAGCGAGAAACCGAGCAAATCTCTACCGCCGCAACTCAACGACCCAAAAGCTACTACACAGTAGAGATTTGAACCTTTTCATACTACAACAAATGAATTCAGGAGGCCCGTTTGAGCGCAGAGGAAAAAGCAGCAGAGACCATCGTAATCGACCGCCAGACTATGGAAGTGGACATCGCCTGCGCCGGTTTTGGTCCTGCGATGGGTGGCTTTCTTTCCACGCTTACCAAGGCCTGGACCGAGAATCCGGCCGATCCAGCCTTCGAGAGCCGCGTCGCACCGGGAATGCCGCTGCAAGTTCTTTGCTACGAGCGGGCTGATGACATCAGTTCCGGCGTCAGCGGCGTAGTCACGGCGGGCAAGGCAATTCGCTCCAGCTTCCCTGACCTCAACCCGGCCGAAATCCCCATGGCCGTCGAGGTCAAAAGCGAGCGGGTGATGTACCTGCTCGACCCCATCGGCGCCAGCCGCCGGTCCCCGGTTTTACGGCTCGCCGATTTTATCCTTCGTCTTGCGGGAAAGCTCGTCGGCATCAGAGATCATGCCTTTACGCTCCCCTGGACGCCGCCATTCCTCAACAAGCACGGCGGCCTGGTGCTCTCCATCGGCCAATTCAACCAGTGGGTCGGCTTGCAACTGATGGCCACGGGCCTCGTGCAAATTTGGCCCGGAACGCCCGTCATCGCACCGCTCTTTTCGGAAGATGCAACCGGAACCGGCAATAGAGTCGAAGGCCTGCGCCTCGCCGACCAGGGAGTAGAAAAATCCGGCGCTCCAACCGGCGGCTTCATGCCCGGAATGGATGTGCGCGCGCCCCTGACCGTCGTGGGTGATGGCCCGGTCGGCGCAGTCGGCCAGGCACTCGACGATAAGCTCGGCTTGCCCGCAGGTCACGCCCATCGCGAATGGGCTCTGGGCATGAAGTTCGTCATCGAGCTACCTGAAGACTCCACTCTAGAACCCGGCACCGTGTGGCACAGCTTCGGTTACCCCGAGCCGGAGATCTTCGGCTTCCTCTACGTCCATCCCGAGCGCCTCGTCTCGGTGGGTATCTTCGTCCCATCCTGGTTGCACGACCCCTCGCGAACCACCTATCGCTATCTCCAGCACTACATCCAGCATCCCGCACTTTGGAAGTACCTCAAAGATGGAACCCTGCGCTCCTGGGGCGCTAAATCTCTGGAAGAGTCCGGCCGCCACGGCGAACCGTTCCTCTCGGGCGACGGCTTTGCCCGCATCGGCGAAGGTTCCGGCTCAACCAATATGCTCACCGGCTCCGGTGTGGACGAGGCCTGGGCCACCGGCACTCAACTGGGCGAAGCGGTCATCGAACTGCTGCGCGCCGGCAAGCCATTCACGCAACAAAATCTCGCCGCCACCTATGAAGCTCGCCGCGGTTTGAGCTGGGTCGCACGCGGCGCTCGCAAAGCTGAAAACGCACGCAACGGCTTTCAGGACGGAATCGTAAAAGGCATGGTCGGCATGGCGCTAGCCGGACTCACCCATGGAAAGTTTTCGCTGGGCCCGCTACCCCCTCCCGCGCACAGGCAAATTCAGCCATTCCCGGCCAACTCTTCCGACGCGTTAAAACTCAAAGACGCAGCGAAGTTGGCCATTGCCGACGGCCGCTCGCTCCACGATGCTCTGCTCTCCGCGCGCGGCTGGCCGGAGATTCCCTTCGATGGCCGCTTGCTGGTCACACAGCAGGACGCGCTCCTACTCGGCGGCAAGGTCCAGGCCATGCCCGGCTTCGCCGATCACGTCTCATTCCGCAATGAGGAACTTTGCATCTCCTGCGAGGAAAAGACATGCATCGCCATGTGTTCCGGCCAGGCTATCACGCTGGGCGAAGACGGCGCGCCCGCATTCGAACGCGAAAAGTGCGTCCACTGCGGCGCATGCCTCTGGAACTGCGCACAATCGCCCGACGGCGAACATTCCAACATCGCATTCACCGCCGGTTCCGGCGGCCTGCACTCTGCGGAAAATTGAGCATTGTCTTTCTTGCCCACAACTATATATCTCTGCTCGTGTCTTGAAGAGTGTTAGCTTTCAATCGCCGATACGAAATGCACGAGAGGTAAGTGATGAGAACGTTCGTTGCAGTTTTGTTCCTTTTGTTCTGCTTCATGCCACTCGTTCATGGCCAGAAAACACGGGTCGGACAGGGGCCGCCGTATGCCAAGCCGGGGGTTGACTACCCACTCAAGGTCCATATCACCGGGATCCGGATCGGCCCCTCCTATTGTCAAGGAAACAACGGGAACCCCGCATGTAACGGCGTAGTCTACGCAAATATGAATGTGAGTGGAGAGAAGATCGAATGTTTGGGTGGTCCTGTCTATTCCGCACATTGGTATGAGTTCCGCATCCTCCCGGGCAACTATCAGGCGCGGCTCGTGAAATCCGATCAATCAAAAGACGATATGCCAACTTATCAGGTGTATGAGGTACTCCTTCCCGAGAGGAGAGTCTGGAGTTGTGCCGTCACAGGTTTCTCCGAATAAGTCAGAATTCTTTTCCAGTAATCCGATCACTGATTCACGAAACAAGCGAGGTAATCGATGAGAAAGTCAGCTCTAGCACTGTGCCTTTTACTCTGCGCGACATCTTTGATGTATGGACAGAAAACGCGATTCGGGCAAGCTCCCCGGACCAAAGAGGGAGTCGATTACCCACTCAATGTGCATGTCTCCGGGATCCATATCCGGACTTATTACAAGAGTCCGAGCTGGGTCGGTCCGAATTTTCTCGCCGAAGAACGGAACGAAGACGTGGCTTACGCAGACGCGGTCCTGGACGGAAAGAAGATCGAGTTGTTGGGAGCCTGGACATGGATTTCCGGCAACTATCAAACGCCATTGTCTGTGGGAGACTTTCAGGCTCGCCTCTTGAAGGATTCGCCTAAGATGAGCGTCCCACCGATCGGCCAGGAATACGAGCTACTTCTTCCTGAGGGGATTGTTTGGCGTTGCACGGTCACGGGCGTTTCCGAGTAGTGCGTCTACTCCAACATCGATTTCCACGCCGTCCGCGGCGGCCTTCACTCGGCGGAAAACTGAGATTCTCCCCGCTCTGATTGAACCCTAAACTGGCTATAATCTTCAGAGAGGCTACCAATGAAGAAGCTTGTCTCCGTGATGTTATTATTGCTCTGCTCGACGCTTGCGCAGGCCAAGGATAAGCCCACACCCGCTGACTACAACATCAAGGTGCATATCTCCGCAACGCATATGCTACCCACATGCGACGGCCCCGGCTGTGGTTTTCTACTCTATGCGAGTGCGGTTTTGAACGGAAAGAAGGTCGAGTTAGCGGGTGTTAACGTGATAATTGAGAAGACCTACTCGCTTATTCGCCCCGGAGACTATTCTCTAAAGCTCACGAAAGACATCCATAATCAGGACAGTTCGGTGTTTTTACAGTCCTATGATCTTCTTCTATCTGACGGACTTGTTTGGCATTGCTATACCTCTGGAATCTCCGAATAACGCAAAAAAAAAGGAAACTATTCATGGCAAATGTTCTGCACATCGTGGTTTGCGCGGGCATCGTTCCTGATCCGCTGCAAACCTTGGAGCCAATCACCACCCCCGCCGGTCCAGGCCTCAAGAACGAAATGGTCTTGCCCGCGGTCCTTGACCCCTGGGCAGCTTGCGCGCTCTATGAAGCGGCCAACCTCGCCGCCAAGAACCCCGGCAGCAAACTCTGGCTGGTCTCGCTCGGCCCCAAGGCCAAGCTGCAACAGGTGATGATGACCGTCGCGCAGAAGGTCGCCTTCGAACTGGTTCCCATCGACGGACCCATCGGCGGCTTTCCCGACGCGCATTCAACCGCTGCCGTGCTGGCCGAGACCATCGCCGCATTGCCCGGCCTCGATAAAACCAAGCTCCTGCTTTTCGGCGGCTGGGAGTCGGCGACGCGCGGCGCTGGCGTCACGCTTCAGCTTGTCGGCGAGCGCCTCGGCATTACAGATCAGTTTCAAGGAGTTGACCAAATCGACCTGCGCGACGACGGCAGTTTTGAGGTGCTCGAGCGCGTCGAAGGCGGCAAGCATCAGGCCTCGGTCTGTGCCGGAACTCCTGCCGTTCTCGGCTGGGCCACCGGCAATCTAGCCGAACCGCGCAACAATCCGCAAGTCGGCATGGCCAATATGCGCACCATCATGCCCGCCCTGCAAAAGGCCAAAGCCGCAAAGCTCGATGCCAACGGCCTCAGCTACGTCTCGGTAAGCCTGCCCAAGCAGCAACGCACCACGCGCGTGGTCAAAGACCTCACGCCCGACGAGATCGCAGCCGAGCTGGTCGCCTGGATTGGAGCCGAATAATGGAAAACCTACTTGTATTTACTCATGCAGACGAAACCGGCTCCGCTCTAACCAAGGCGTCATTGGAAGCAGTAACCGCGGGCCTCGAGTTGGCTGGCCAGCTCAAAGCTACGCTCACCATAGGAATTGTTGCGGCTAACTCAGGAATAGCCTCCGCAACACTGGCCGAAACCGGCGCGCGTCTCTTGACCGCCGAAGGCGAACCATTTGCCCAAGCCCGTTACGCCTCCGACGCCGCAGCCGTCGAAGCCCTTTGCCGCGCGGCGAATGCCACCATCGTTCTCGCTCCCGGCTCTTCGCGCTTCACGCGCGTCGCTGCCGGCGTCGCCCATCGTCTTGGCGGCTTTGTCGATACGCATATAACCGCATTGAGCGGCACGAACACCATCGAAGCTTCCCGCTGGTTCTATCGCCAGCGCATTGAAGCGGTCGTCAGCCGCGACGTTCGCCCGTGGTTCCTTTTGCTCGATCCCGGAACACACGCTGCCTTTTCGGGGCCGTCCGGCACTGGCAAGACCGAAAAGGTCACCGTTAATCTCCCCGCACTGCGCACCACCGTCAGCGGTTTCCGCTCGCCCTCGCAGGACCAGCAGACCATCCGTCCCGATGCGAAGATGCTCCTCGTTGCAGGCGCCGGCTGGACCAAGAAACAGCCCGACGGCCAGATTCATGTCGGCGAGGCGGCCGAACTGATTCTCGGCTTCCTGCACGCAACCGGCGCGTCTCTGGGCAGCAGCAAATCTCTCGTCGATCAGGGCGGCGAAGGCGAATCCGTTCTTCCTTTTCTGACGCATCTCAATCAGATAGGACAGACGGGCTCCACGCCACGCCACGCCAAGGGACTTTCCACCTGCTGCCACGGCGAAGAACCACACGTAGTGGGCTGGCGCTTCATTGCCGACCGGCGCGCCATCTCGCTCGATCCCAACTGCGGCTGGACGCGCGGAAAGGCTGACGTGGTTTACGTCGCCGACGCCTTCTCGGTCATGGCCAAAGTCAACGCGCTGCTCGAAGCCGCCAAGGCTTAGAACCTGCAATCACCAATCCAAATTGAAAGGGACGGGCCTTGGCCCGTCCCTTTCGCATAAACAAAGCACTCACGCAGGCTATTGGATCTTGAGTGCTGCAGGAAGCGACAGGGTCTCCATGATTTTCTTCATGGTTCCCTCGTCGTCGCTGATCGCCGCAAGCAGCTTCTTCTTAAGCTCATCGCGCTTGGCATAGAGACGAAGCGGTTCCGGCGGATGGTGAAGCAGTTCCTTGCCCACAAGCGCTCGAACAATGAAAGGCATATAGGACGAGTAATCGCCTTGCATGCTGACCGTCTGCGTGGTGTAAGTCTCCGGATTGACCTTGCCCCACGACACAGCTTCCGCCGGCGCACACGATGACAAACTGCCATCAGTTACCGGGGACGAAACGATCTGCGCGTCATAATCGTAACCGCGAATGTTTTCGAGGAAGAAGATTTGTGACAGCGTCGGTTCCGGTTGCAGTGAATAATTCTTGGGAACTCCCCCGCCCAATACCAGAATGGCAAACGACTTCGCTTCGGATCCGAACAATCCCCAGTAATGGTAAGCACAGGATTCGAAGACGTCTTCGTGAAGATCGTAATCGAAGCCGTACTTGATCTTCCCCAGCCGTGCCAGCATCCAGAGCTTCACGGAATTCAGAAACGCGCTGCCATCCGCGGGCGCGCCGATAAAAACCGGCAACTCAAGATCGGAGCATGTGCTCAGCAGGCCCGGCGCAATGCCCAATGCACCCTCCCGTTCGGCATAGTACTTGCCGAGCAGAAAGTTCCGCTCGGTTGTTGTCATCCGCTTCTGGAACTCCGGCCTCTGCAGTACCTCAGTCAATACGGCATCCTGGTCGAAGAGCACCTGCTCGTCAAAACCGGTGTCGGTAACGCGAATCACTCCGTTCTCGCGCAGTTCGGCATCGTCGCCGAATAGATTCACCTCGCGGATCGGCCGCTCGTCGCTCTTCCGGAGACAATCATGCCCGTCGTGGTAGCAGATCGCATCCGTAACCGTGATGTACGCGGTGTTCGCCGCCCTGAGCAGAGGAATGAGCCATGCACGATGCTGATCGGATACCGTGATTGGTCCGGCGCAAGTGACGACAAGCGGAATTCGCTTCTCGATCACCTGTTTCATCACTTCATAAACTCGGCGCAGGTATGCGCCTCCAAAAGCCGGAAGAGATCCCGAAAATACCTCGTTCAAATCCGCGCAGCTGGTGACCGGCTTCCCTGTCACTTCCCTGCCCATAAGTCCTTTATTCTTAGAACATTCGTTCATATCAATAACCTCATAAAAATCGAGTTTCAGTATCCCGCTTCCCGCAATGCCTTAGCGCAGAAGGAACTCCACCTCAATGATACCTTCGCTGCCGATTGAAGCCGGATGCGCCTGTCAATACGTGTCGTCGAACCGAGAAGAACCGCCGGACTTCCTTCCCGATTGCGGCGGCCTCTTGGGCGCCAATTTGCGCGCCCGTCTTTTCACTTTCGTAGTCGAACCCAGCGCAAATCCCCAAAATCTTCTTTGTTACACTTTGTTTCCTTTGAGTTAGAATGGTTCAACCATGAACTCATCGACAATTGACAGAGACTGGGTTGGTCGGGTTATTGATGGAAGATTTCCCCTTCTTCAATGGTTAGGCAGCTCCGGATTGGGCGGTGTCTTCCTCACGGAGCTCGACGGAAATCCACAAAGTAAAGCTGCCATCAAGCTCATTCCGGCGGATGAATCCGCGGCGCAAGCCCGCATCCGAGTCTGGGCGTCCACGGCAACCCTCACTCATTCTCACTTGATCAGCATTTTTCACACTGGAAGTTGGCGGATCGGCAGCAACTTGTTCCTTTATGCCGTAACAGAATATGCCGAAGAAAATCTCTCGCTGATTCTTCCCGAACGGCCTCTGACTCCCTCCGAAACGCGCGA
>JBAPYY010000627.1:0-10242 GCA_049284975.1 Occallatibacter sp. | reverse complement strand
GAAGGCACCAACGAAATCAATCGCCTCATCATCACGGGCTGGCTGATGAAGCGCGCGCTCAGCGGGAAGCTACCGCTGCTGCCGGCCATCAAGAAGCTGATGGACGAGGTGATGCAGCCGCCGTCATTCGAGACCGGTTCCGAAAATGGCGAAGTGCTTGCGCGCGAAGCCGAAGCGCTCGCCTCGGCCAAAAAGATTGCGCTGTTCTGCGCAGGCGTGGCCAGCCAGCGATTCATGACGGGGTTGCAGGAGCAGCAGGAAGTGATGGCCGATCTGGCCGCGATCATCATGCAGGTTTACGCGCTGGAGTCGGCGCTGCTGCGGGCGCGGAAACTCGCCGCTTCGAGCAGTGGTTCCGCGAAGGTTGCGGCGAGCATGACGGGCCTATTGGCGGACGAGACCATGGCGCTGGCAGAGCAGGCGGCGCGGCGCGTATTGGCGGCTTGCGGCGAGGGCGACCTGCTGCGAACGCAATTGTCTATCTTGCGCAGACTGGCAAAGTTCACGCCGGCCGACGTGGTGGGATTGAGCCGCAGTGTGGCTCGGAATTGCATCCAGGTTGAGCGGTATCCGCTGTAGCGTTGGCGGTTTTTTGGAGGGTCAGGCGAAGTTTAATTGGGCGCGCCGGTGGTTTCTGAATTGGCGAAGGTACATTCGTTGCACTGGCAGACGCGGCGCAGATACTCCCACGAGTAGATGCCTGCGGTATGACCGTCGAGCCAATTGAACTGTATGGCGTAGCGGCCGACGGGATGGACGCTGGCGGGCTTCGCGGGCGGGGTGTACATGGGCAAAAGGACGGTGGGCTTGGGTTTGGGCTGGCCGGCTTTGCGGCCCTCGACTTTGCGCTCTTCAACACATGTAGCGCAGGGACAGGCCTCGCGCAGCCAGGCAAAGCTCCAGGCGCTCTTATGGCCGTCGATCCAATCGATCTCCATGCCTTTGCCCTCGGTGATGAGCACACGAACCTTCTCAGGAGTGATGCTGATGCGAGGCAGAGGACGCTCGGCCTCGTTCTGGCGGGACTCGTCTTCCTTGGGCGCGATGCGAATGCCTTCGTGGCTCATAGCTCTATTTTAGGGGTCAGGGCTCAGGGATCGGGGCTCAGAGGAATTCTCGCTGAGCCAGCTACTGTTTTCTGTCGTAGCGCATTTTGAGAGTCAGAATTGCAATCACCAGCGTAAGTGTAGCGCCGTTGGCGATGATGATCGGGGCGGAGCGCAGCGCTATGCCATAAGTCAGCCACAATAAAATACCCAGGCCGAAGACCAGGAACATGGCTATGGAAATGTCGCGGGCGCTCTTGCGCTTCCAGATGCTATGAAGCTGCGGCACCAGCGAGAGAGTTGTGCAAAGGCCGGCCAGGGAGCCAACCGAATCTGTAATCCAATGAACATTCATGTTAAGGATTTCTCCAGAAAAACCATGCGGCCATAGAAAAGCCGATGAAAATGACCAGTCCGCGGAGCACTGACTGAGGAACGCGGCGGGCGAGGCGCGCCGAAGAATAACCGCCAACGGCGCAGACAACCATGGCCACCAGACAGTAAGGCCAGACTACTTTGTTGCTCACGGCGAAGATGATGACGGCGATGCCGTTGGCCAGCGTGGTTGAGACGACTTTGAGGGCGTTGATCTCGTGCAGGTCCTGGAACCCAAAGAGCGAGAGCACTGTGATAAGCAAAAAGCCGGCGCCGGCGCCAAAGTAACCAATGTAAAAGCAGACCGCCATGGTCGCCAGAAAAACGGGCATCCGGCGTGGCGGATGAGGTGCGCTCGTGACGCTGCCGTGGCGCCGTCCCAGACTGATGCGAACAAACCAGCGGGAGACCGGGCCGGTGAAGGCGAAGATTGAAGCAGAGATCAGCAGCAGCCAGGGCACCAGGTGGAGAAAAGTCATCTGCGGCGTGTTGAGCAGCACAAGAGCGCCGGCCGTGCCGCCAATGAGTCCTGCCATGCCCATGGGCCAAACCAGGCGCAGGTTCTTGCGGATATCCTGACGATAGGCGGCGATGGAGGTGAGTTGGCCAGGCCACAAGGCCACCGTATTTGTGGCGTTGGCCTGCACCGGCAGAATCCTCATGCTCAGCATCGCAGGAAAGGACAAAAACGATCCGCCTCCCGCAACGGCATTGAGTACACCTGCCAGAAATGACGCCACGGTAAACCAAAGCCAGTGCCAGTCGATAAAGTGGGAAGGAGCGGCGAGCTGAATCATCTGTCATTCAATTGTAGAAGGCCGATCCGGAGGCAATGGCTTGACGGCGAGTCGAGACAAAAGGTTTCTGATTGGCGGTTTGAGACAGCGGGCAAGCATTCAGAATTGGGGACACTGATGAAAAGACGCATTGCATTGTTGACCTTGATGACCGTGCTGACGGCCTGTGGCGCGGTTGCACAAACCGCTGCGCAAACTGCTGTTAAAGCCGACCAGTGGGCTGGAGTTCGTTTTCTGCCGGGATCATGGGGAGCGAAGACCACCGGCGGAATGGCACAGGCGCAGGCCTCCGCCGGTTACGCCTTCCGGCTGGAACTGCGCGACCATGTGTTGGCGCGCCATTCCAGAAGCGGCGCGTGCACTGCGCCGGACGACTTCAATTGCCAGCACAGCGATCTGCTCTATATCTACCCCTCGGGCAACGGACTAGCACTCCAGGCCATCTACTTCGACAACGAGGGCCACGTCATTCACTATGACGTCTCCACCCCCAGGCCCGGAACGGTGGTTTTCCTTTCTGATCCCGCGCAGCCCGGGCCGCAATTCCGGCTGAGCTATGAACTCCTCGACGGGGTAATGACAGGCAAATTTGAACTGAAAATGCCCGGCCAGACGGAATTCATGAGCTACCTGGAGTGGAGTGGAAAGCGGGAGTAAGAAGCTGATTCTGGGGAAGCATAGGCTTGCTTCGTTCTGAAGTCTAACTTAAGTTGTTGAAAATTAATACAAATATCTTTATTTACAAATATGAGCACAATACGCGCATATTTTATGAATCGTTCGTGCTATGATTCCATCAGATTGGTTGAGCGGCCGAGACTCACAGTCCGGCCCACCAATCAAAAATCATCTGGAGGTAAACTCTCATGGCAATCACTCGTTGGGATCCGTTTCGTGAAGTCGTAGCATTGCAGAACCGCGTCAACTCGCTTTTCCGCGAGATGAACGAAGAGGGCGACCCGGTGGCGGCTGCCAGCTTTGTGCCGGCGGTCGATATCTATGAAGACGCGCAGAAGGTGATGCTCAAGCTGGAAGTGCCGGGCATCGATCAGAAGGACCTGGATGTGCGGATCGAGGACCACACGCTGACGGTCAAGGGCGAACGCAAGTTCGAGTCCGAGGAGAAGGAACAGAACTTCCATCGCATCGAGCGGCGCTATGGCAGCTTCTATCGCGCCTTCACGCTGCCCTCCTCGGTTGACACGGAAAACGTGGCGGCCAGCTACAATGCGGGTGTGCTGAAACTGGAGCTGAAGAAGAAGCCCGAAGCACAGCCGAAGCAGATCGAAATCAAGGTTGCCGCGTAACGACAGCCTCTAGCTGCTAGCTTCTAGCTGTTAGCTTTGTTCTCGGATGGTTGGCGCTTAAGTTTGAGTGATCCGGGAGGCAGCGAAGGGCTGTTCTCCCGGGGCTGTTTTTCTGGATACTTTGCAACAAAGAAGAGAATCATAATGGAAACGAGCTTGAACCCTGGCAACTGGCAGAAGCAAGCCAGGAGCTAGAGGCTGACAGCTAGGAGCTAAGTAATGGCTATTCGTTGGGAAAAACTTACCGACAAGTCGCGGCAGGCGATGGAGCAGGCTGTTTCGCGGGCAACCGAACTGGGGAATCCTGAGGTTCTGCCCGTGCATCTCCTGTTGGCGCTGTTAGAGGACCGTGAAGGCCTGATCCCTTCGGTCCTCGGCAAAATGAGCATCCCCACCGAACGGCTGGAGCACGAGCTGCACCAGATCGAGGAAAAACTGCCTCGCGTGGCTGGTGCGGCTTCTCAGCCAGGTGTGAGCCAAGCGCTCCAGAAGGTCTTCGATCAGGCCTTCCGCGAGGCTGCGAATTTCAAGGACGAGTACGTCTCCGTTGAACATCTGTTGCTGGGTCTGACATATCAAAAAAACGACCCTGCGAGCGCGGCTCTGGGCGCCACGCACGAGGCGATTTTGCAAGCGCTGACAGCTGTGCGCGGCTCGCAACGTGTGACGGATCAGAATCCCGAAGGCAAATTTCAGGCGCTGGAAAAGTACGCCAAGGATTTGACCGAGTTAGCGCGGCGCGGCAAGTTGGACCCGGTAATTGGGCGCGACGAAGAGGTTCGCCGCGTGATCCAGGTGCTGAGCCGGCGCACCAAGAACAATCCTGTGCTGATTGGCGAGCCCGGCGTGGGGAAAACAGCCATAGTCGAGGGCCTGGCGCAGCGCATCATCAAAGGCGATGTGCCCGAGAGTCTGAAGGACAAGCGGGTGATCTCGCTCGACCTGGGTTCTATGCTGGCCGGAGCGAAGTATCGCGGCGAGTTCGAAGACCGACTCAAGGCCGTGCTCAAGGAAATCGAAGAAGCCAATGGCCAGATTATTCTTTTCATCGATGAGTTGCACACACTGGTGGGCGCGGGCGCGGCCGAGGGAGCGATCGACGCCAGCAATATGCTAAAGCCGGCGCTAGCGCGGGGCGAACTGCGGGCGATTGGCGCAACAACGCTGAATGAATATCGCAAATATATTGAGAAGGATAAGGCGTTGGAGCGGCGCTTTCAGATTGTCTTTGTTGGCGAACCCAACGTTGAGGACACGATCGCGATTCTGCGCGGCTTGAAGGAGCGCTACGAGGCGCACCATAACGTGCGCATCAAGGACGCGGCGATTGTGGCCGCTGCAACGCTGTCGCATCGTTATATCAGTGACCGGTTTCTGCCCGACAAGGCTATCGACCTGGTGGACGAGGCTGCGGCATCGCTGGCTATTCAGATCGGCTCGGTACCTACGGAGATCGATCAACTGGAGCGCGACGCTACGTCGCTCGAAATTGAGCGCGCCGCTCTGAAACGCGAGACGGATTCAAACAGCATCGAGCGCCGCAAAGTGGTGGACCGCGAAGTTGCCACATTGAAAGAGAAGATTACGGCTCTGCGGGCAAGATGGACCCGAGAGCGCGAAGCGATCAGCCGCGTAAGTGAATTGAAAAAGAAGATTGAGGCGCTGCGCTTCGAGGCTGAGGAACAGACGCGCAAGGGCCTTCTCGACCGCGCCGCGCAGATCCAGTATGGCGAACTGCCCAAGCTGGAAGCTGAACTGAAAAAGTTGAATGCCGCGCAGGACGGCGCACAAAAGGGCGGCGCCGTTGCGCGGTTATTGAAGGAAGAGGTTGATGAGGAAGACATCGCTGGCATCGTGAGCAAGTGGACCGGTATTCCTGTGTCGCGGATGCTGGAAGGCGAAGTGAAAAAGCTGGTCGAGATGGAGACGCGGCTGCGCGAGCGGGTTATCGGGCAGGACGCGGCGCTGACCATTGTGGCCAATGCGATTCGCCGTTCGCGCGCGGGGTTGAGCGATCCGCGGCGTCCGATTGGCAGCTTCATTTTTCTTGGGCCGACAGGCGTGGGCAAGACGGAGACCGCGCGGGCGCTGGCCGAGTTCATGTTCGACGATGAGCAGGCGCTGGTGCGCATCGACATGAGCGAGTACATGGAGAAGCATGCGGTCGCCAGGTTGATCGGCGCGCCGCCGGGATATGTTGGCTACGACGAAGGCGGACAACTGACCGAGTCTGTGCGGCGCAGGCCTTATGCTGTGATTCTCTTCGACGAGATTGAAAAAGCGCATCCGGATGTTTTCAACATTCTGCTGCAAATCATGGACGATGGCCGCTTGACCGACGCCAAAGGGCGCACGGTGGACTTCAAGAATACTGTGCTCATTATGACTTCAAACCTGGGCGCGCAATTCCTTGCTGGCGGCGCGCTCAAGAGCGAGCATGATTTCGACATGGCGCGCGAGTCGGTGATGCGCGTTTTGCGCGAGCATTTCCGGCCGGAGTTTTTGAATCGCGTGGACGATATGGTGATCTTCCATCCGCTAGGCACGGCGCAGATGAGCCAGATTCTTGATCTGCGGCTAAATGAAGTGAGCAAGCTGCTCGAAGACCGGCAGATTTCGCTGGAGCTGACCGAACCGGCGCGGCAACTGATTCTGGCTGCGGGTTCCGATGCGGCTTACGGAGCGCGTCCGCTGAAGCGCGCATTGCAACGCATGGTGCAGGATCCGCTGGCTATCAAAATTCTCAACGGAGAAGTGCTGCACGGCGCGCATGTGCGCATCGATGTGGACCGCAAGACGAACCAGTTGCACTTTGAGCCGATGGGCAAGGAAGCGATGGCGTAAGCACCTGCGGTGCGGCCAGCCGCTCGCTATTCGCTCGCAGGAACTTTGTGCTTTCCCAGGTCCAAAAATCCGGATCTTTACCCCACGGACCTGGGGCACCGCATCAGGCTGGGTCGTTGCTTTCGCCGGCTTGGGCGGCGGTGCCGCACCAGCGGGAGCGCATCTCCTGGCGGAATTTGTCGCGCTCTTCGGAGGTCATCCGGCTCCAGTTCTCTGGTTTCGGCCGGCAGGAGTGGGAGCGATCGGAACCACCATGGCCGCCGCAAAGGCTGCCGAAAAGGATGCGGCAGAGGATCATCAATCCGAGGGCCTGCCAGAAGGTGATTGGACTCCATCCGAACAAGGCGGGGAGCAGCCAGTTCCAGAGATGCATGACCACTTCGCCGACAACAGCGATGAAAGCTACCAGCGCCAGCGGACCCGCAACAAAGATCCATTTGTTTCTCTTCACCCAGTTCTTATCCATGGTGCATTCCTCATTTCTTCGTAAACTCGTTGTGAAAGGCCTGCAATCGACGGCGGAGATGCAGAACGGCATAGCGCTTGCGCGAGAGCAAGGTGTTGAGGTTCAGGCCGGTCTCCGCCGATAACTCGTTGAAGCTGCGGCCCTCGAGCTCGTGAGCGAGAAAGACTTCCCTCTGCTCTTGGGGCAATTCGGCGAGGGCGTGTTCCAGTTCATCGAGAAGCAGGCCGCGAAGGTAGAGCGCTTCCGGCCCGGCATCGCGGGAAGGCAGCAGGTCTTCGATCCGCAACAGTTCGCCGTCTTCGTTCTCCACCGCCGTGTCCGTGAAGTTCTCCGGCCTTTTCTTGCGGAAGAGATCGGTAATGCGATTACGGGCGACGCGGAAGAGCCAGCCGGTCACGAAGTCGATGGGCATAAGCAGGCGGTGGGCCTGCACCAGTTCGTAGAAGACCTCCTGGAGCAGATCTTCGACGTCGGCTTCGTTGGGTACCCGTTTGCGGATGAAGTTGCGCAACCGGGACCGCTCTTCCGCGATGACTTGGGAGATTTGACGGTCTTGTTCGATCATCGCGGCTACGCTCATGGCCTCACCCATCTATTAGTGAAGACGAACGGGGGGCGGAAATATTGTAGAGTCTTTAATCGACACAAGGGGCGGGCGGCGGGAGCCGTTCTAAAAGTTCCCCACCCGACATCAATTTCCTATTGTGCTGCGGAGGAAGTGAATCTTCTGCAACCATCTGCGGCGGGGATGTAGCCTATCCCAGGTCCGAAAACCCTGAACTGGAGCACTAAACCTCAACACTTTTCAGTAGCACCACGAATTCGTGGCTGGCTTGCCCGACGCGGTAACCTCGAGCCTACCCGTGGCATCTTTCGGTGGTCCGTCCGAGTCCCCGAAACATCCAAGTCCGCCTTCAACTCGGTACATCGCCGCACCGCTCTTGAATGTGTAAACCGGAACCGCGCACACGTTGGTACCTTCAAATGTCCCGTCTCCCTTCGCAATCTCAAGATCAGGCGTTTCAGTCACGGGTCGCGGCTTGTGCCATACCCGGTATCGCAGTACTCCGCCAGCAACTGTATCGACAACGATGCGATGCGTCTGAGTCTGGCATATGTAGTTGATCTTCGGAATATTCCATTGGTTTGAAGGATAAGGCGGAACCGCATCTCGGTTCACCGACCAAATCGCATAGCCTTGCTGCGACGCGTTGACCCAAATCACACCGAGAGAGTAGCCGATCCCTTCAACATTGCAGCCCACCTCTTCATTCTTCTCACCCAAAATCTCCTTGCGCACGGCCGGAGTGAAGACTTCCTGAAAATGGGTCTTGAGCGCAGCCGCATTATCCAGCGAGATAGTACCTCCTGCATCATTGACGCGCAATGGAAATCTGACTAGAAACGCCAGTGCCAATGCATCCTGTCTTGTGATGGCAACTCGCAGCTCTTTGTCGAACTTGTCGAAGGTGAGGAAGTTCTTTGCCGCGATCGTTCCTGCTTCTGGCATCGCGTTGCAGGGATCACTCCACTTTGCGTCTTGTGCGTATATCACCGTGGCAATCGTCATGGCAGCGGACACGAAGAGCCAAACGGATGATTTCATTCCTATCTCCTTCTTCGGCCTCGAATTGCTCCGATTGTACCGCTCCTGTACTGGAATGCAGAGTCAACACGGCATTCGGCTTGAATAAAATCGGGCGACTCTGTGCCGTGCTTGACTTGCGAGCATACTCGGGAGAGAACGTTCTTCCGCGGCTAAAGCCCCCGTTTATTCTGTCAGCTTTATGCGGGGGTTGAAACCCCCGCCTCCCTCCGCATCAACGCTTCCCTCCTGATCGGCGCTCCCCGCATGGGCTAAAGCCCGAAATTTGTCTGGCGCTTTTCGGCACGACTGAAGTCGTGCCCTGACACAATGCAGTTTCTTGAAACACGTTCACACATCAACTACTGCCGCAGTTCGACGAGCGTGGCGCCCTGGCCGCCTTCGTTTTGGGGGGCTTCGGCGATGGTGGCTACGTGGGGGTGGGACTTGAGGAATTCGCGGACGCCGCGGCGGAGGATGCCGGCGCCGTGGCCGTGGATGATGCGGACGCGCTCAAGGCCGGCGAGGAATGCGCGGTCAAGATACTGTTCCAACTCCTCGGTGGCTTCGTCCACGGTGCGGCCAATGAGATTGATTTCCATGCGCAAGGCGTCGGTGTTCGCGCTGGTGACGGTGACGTGGACATTCTTCTGCTTGCGCGCGGCGGCTAGCGGGTCGGCTTTTCCAGTTGCTGCGGAGTCTGCTCCAACGGGTGTGGGCGCGGAGCACTCGTCGCGCTTGACGCGCATTTTGATGGGGCCGAGCGCGACTTCAAAGATGTCTTTCTCGACCTCGCGCTGGACGATGGCTATTTTGTTCATCGACTTGATGCGGACCTGGTCGCCGGCGGCGATGTGCTTGAGGATGTGCGGCTGGGCGTTCGAGTCGCCAACATCCGCGCCGGTGCGGTGCGCGACGACGGTCTGATTGAAGCTCTCTTGAAATTCGCGGCGCAGGCGCAGAATGCGGCGTTCGGCTTCTTTGGACAATTTTTGCTGTCCGGCGCGATCCTCGATGGCGCGGACGGTTTCTCGCATTTGAAACTCGAAGTCCTTTAGGAGAGAGGCCAGTTTGGATTCAAGCTCGCGCGTGCGATTGCGCAGCTCGACGTCACCTTCGCGCGCAAGCCTGGCCCTCTCCTGATTGAGCGCGTATTGCTCGACACGGGCGGCCTTGCGATCTTCTTCGAGTTGCGTGAGTTCGCTGTGGAGCTTATCGAGGAAGCGCGCGATGTCTACCTGCTGCGAGCCAAGGCGCTGACGGGCTGCGACGATGATGGCGGCATTGAGGCCCAGGCGCTCCGCAGTTTGGATGCCGGCTGACGCACCGGGGACGCCGAGACGGAGTTGGTAATTGGGCGCGAGAGTGATTTCATCCACACCGGCCGCGGCGTTGAGCACGCCATCGGTGTTGGCGGCGTATACCTTGAGCGAAGTGTGGTGCGTGGAGATGAGCGTCCATGCGCCCGCGGTGAGGAAGTGGCTGGCGATGGCTACGGCGAGCGCGGAGCCTTCTTCAGGATCGGTGGAGGAGCCAAGCTCGTCGAGCAGGACGAGCGATTGCGCGCCAGCGAGACGCGAGAGACGGTCGAGATTGACTATGTGCGCGGAAAATGTGGAGAGCTCCGCTTCAATGGATTGCGCATCGCCAATGTCGGCGAGGAACGCCGTGAAAACGGGAAAGCTGGCTGCCGTGGCGGGGACGGGCAGACCGGCTTGCGCCATCATTGCCAACAGAGCCGTGGTCTTGAGCGTGACGGTTTTGCCGCCGGTGTTGGGGCCGCTGATGATGAGCTGGCGCTCGGCGGTGGTGAGTTCGAGAG
>JBAPYY010000626.1:0-2609 GCA_049284975.1 Occallatibacter sp. | reverse complement strand
GTAAGTGAAATGCCCCAAACACCGTCTAGAGAATTCAGTTGAAGCCTTTAAATCATTGAAAAACATAGAATAAATTTGCGGTAACGTTGGCATCGCTAGGCTCAGCAGGATCCAAGAGTATCCCATGTCATATTCAAAAAGGCACAAGAATCGCATCTTTTTGAGTACAATATGGGGATGGCCGGTCTCGATCAATATCTCGACACTCAGCTCGTTCGCGGACGCGCCTACTTCACCCGTGAAGAGGCGCTGGCCGAGTTGTGCCTGTCTCCCCTCGCACTGAAGGCAGCCGTTGGCCGGATGGCCAGAAAGCAGCGGGTGGCCAATCTGCGCCACGGCTTTTACCTCATCCTGCGCCCGGAAGACCGGGTTGCTGGCGCCCCGGACCCAGCTCGTTGGATTGACCCGCTGATGAAGTATCAGGGCATCGACTATCGCGTCTCGCTGCTGCGCGCGGCGGCCTTTCATGGCTCTTCGCACCAGGCGGCCATGACCTTCCAGGTCATCGTCCCAAAGCAGCTTCGCGACTTCGAAATCGGCCGTCACCAGCTCCAGTTTGTCTACCAGGCCCCGGAGGCTTTCGCTCAGGTCAACCAACCTCAATGGCTCGGAAGCATGAAGAGCGAAGCTGGCTTCGCTCAAGTGGCCGGTATCGAGCTGACCCTGCTCGATTGCGCCCGCTACTTCCACAAATCAGCAGGCATCAATGGACTCGCCCAGATCGTTAAAGACATCGGAGAGCGAGCCGACGCCCGTAAACTCGCCGAGGCCGCGGTAGTTTACGAAAACGCCTCCGTTCGCCGCCTTGGATACTTGCTCGATCAGGCTGGATGCGAGTCACAGGCTAGCGCGCTTGAGCCCTTCGTCAAGATGGCCAAGACCTCGTTACTGCTAGACCCTTCCATCAAACCGCTGATTTCTTCAATCTCTGAGGATGCCCCGCGCATCGCCAAATGGAAGCTCATCATCAACGAACCAGTTGAGGCCGACTTTTGATTCCCACATCGTACATTCAGGAGTGGAGCGCCAAGGCTCCATGGCCGACCTCGCAGCAGGTCGAACAGGATTTGATTATCAGCCGCGCTCTGTGTAATCTGTTCAACGCCCCAGCGTTAGCGGGCAAGATCGCGTTTCGCGGCGGCACCGCCATCCACAAACTGCTCTTCAAACAGCCGCTTCGCTACTCCGAAGACATAGACCTGGTTCAGACACAAAGCGAACAAATCGGCGCCACTGCCGACGCCATTCGTCAAGCTCTTGCTTGGCTCGGCGACTGCAAACGCGAGCACGCGGCCCACTCGATGCACTTTGTTTTCCGGTTTGCGCCCGAGGCCCAACCGGATACCACCTTGAAGATCAAGGTTGAGATCAACACCCGCGAACATGACAGCGTGCTCGGCATCAAGCAATACCCATATGCGGTCGAGAACCGCTGGTATCAGACTAAAACCAACATCGCATCGTTTGAGCCTGAGGAACTTTTCGCAACCAAGCTGCGAGCGCTCTTGCAGCGCCGCAAGAATCGAGATCTCTTCGACCTGCACATGGGATTGCAGCAGCTCTCCATGAACCCTGCCACGATCCTAGCCTGCTTCGATCATTACCTCGCACTCGAAGGAAAACCGATCACCCGCGCAAACGCCGAGCAGCGGATGCTGGAAAAGCTGACACGCAGCTTGACTGAGGACATCGCGCCGCTTTTGCCTCCCGGAATCCATTTTCGTGCCGACGATGCCGTATCCGCGTTCGAGAACATTTGGACCACGCTCATTGCGAGAATGAAGGGCGATCCCTGGAAGCAAACAGATCGCGCGATTGAAGAGCTACGACTAAAGAGGTTCCCCAATCTCCTGAGTCAATGAAAATCTCCAATTCAACAGGCAGGTTCAACTTGTGAGCCTGCTCCAGCCGCCAAGGACTCCTCTTTCGCAATCGATTTTGCTTCCATGATTTTCCTTACTTCCTCAAAGTGCCAGGGTAGAAAATCATGGGTGTCAACTCCAACATCCATGGACAACGCCAGCGGGTCGTCGGGCAAGTTGCCGTGTGAGTGTCCATAGAGATGCCACGCCCCGCGGGCGTGATGAGGCCAAACTCGCATCGCGTAATGGCAAAGGACGATTCCTTGCTTGCCCACATGGACCTCTGACAAGGAACTCGATGAAGCGAAGACGCTCTGCATCTTTCGCGTAACCTTGTCATGATTGCCTTCAATGAAATGGATCTTTTTGCAGTTCAGACGCTTGCGATAGGCCGCGACCTTTTCAATGTTGCCCATGCACCAGTCCCCAAGAAAATACAGCGTGTCGTTTGGCTTGACACACTGGCTCATCCGATCCGCGATGCACGTATCCATCTCGTCAGTCGTGGTGAACGGCCGATTACAGTAGCGAATGATATTGAAGTGCCCGAAGTGGAAATCGGACGTGAACCAGGTATCTGCCATACCCTCATTATGAAATGAACGGTACCAAACGGCCACTCCGTACCGCCCAAAACTCAGAATCAGACAGCGTAGAGCATTCGTGACAACCTGCCACAGACGTCTCTGGCGGGGCTGCTGAATTCGTTTGCAGGTCGTGCTTTCATTCCACTTCGCGCCCTCGGGT
>JBAPYY010000625.1:0-4464 GCA_049284975.1 Occallatibacter sp. | reverse complement strand
GTTATCGACTTCTTCGGCGGTGGTTTCCTGGAATTGCGACAGGTGAATGTAACCGATGCCGGGGCGAATTTCGTAAGCCAGGTCAACGGAGGGGTGCGGAATCTCATCACGAATCAGGTCAAAGACCAGCGGCTTTGGCTGGCCTTCACGCAACATGGTCGCCTGCACATGCGTGCCTTTGGGTCCTTTGAGAGCCTTGGCCACCTGATCGGAAGTGGTGAGCCCGTCGGAATTCTTGCCATCGACCGAGACCAGCTTGCCATCGACTGCGTAGATAACGTCGCCGGGATGGATGCCGGCGCGGAACGCGGGCGCACCCTCAGCGGGATAAACGACATAGACCTTACCGTTCTCCGGCACGATAGTCATGCCGACGCCGTAATAATGACCGCGCTGTTCCTCGCGCATACGGGCGTAGGCCTTGGGATCGTAGAAGGTAGAGTGCGGGTCAAGCACGCGCAACATGCCGGGAATTGCCCCGTCGTAGATGGCGGTATCGGCCTTGTCGCCGTTAATCGGCTCGGCGTAGTTTTCTTCAACCAGCGCGTAGACGTTGGTGAAGGACTTGAGGCTATCGCGGAGCTGGCTTTCGTCGGCCGAGGACTCAGCTCCCACCTTGCGCTGCAAAACGCTGCCCACAACGGCGCAGACGGAAAAAAAAAGAACTACTGTGAAAAGGGCGCGACGGGCGCGGGGAGTCATATGCGGGAACAACCTCCGGACTGCGGCGCGGCATACGCTCTGAAAAGCGCCGAAAACAGCAGTCTTAGGCCTAAAGTATACCACCGGAGCATTTGACGCAGGCCGAAGGGGTTCCGGTAGCCTACAGGCGACGGCGGCATGCATTCGTAAGTAACTGCATGTGCAACAAATCCTCCAGATCGTTGACTTATCGACTGCCTGGGCCAATCAATACTTCGATTTGATTGCGTAAGTCAGGCCCATCGTGAACTGGAACGAGTTCCGCTTGGTGGGCGGCAACGATACAGGTGGATCGTTGAGATAGCTATCCAAAGTTCCGAGCGAAAAGCTCAGGCGCTTGTACGCGGGAAATACAAAAGTGTTGGTCTCATTGGCGGAATAAGCACGCATGTTGTTGTAGGCGGGAATATACGCAACTCCCTGCTTGTAGGTGAAGAGCTTGAGGTGGAGAAGATAGGTGACCGCAAACGTGGAACCGACGAGGTCCTGGTTGCCGGCGCCTCCGGAGATGAACTGCTGCTTTTCAAACTGGACCGAACCTTTCAGATCGGTTTCCTGCTTTGGGGTCTTGAGAGCAGTCCAGCCGAAGCCGCCGCCGTAGATCTGTTGCAGGTCAAGGTCCTGGCCAAAGTTGTGGTCAAAGGCCGTCTGCCCAAGGGCGAAGAAGCGCGGTGAAAAATATTCGTCGCGTTCCGCGTCGGCGTGGTAGATAGCCGACTTTGTAACCACCTCCGGCACAGTGACACCCGCTGAAGTGTATGCGGGCTGCGTGATTTTTCCGAACGATCCGGTGAAATCCGTCGAGGTGCGGTTGCGTGGTTTCAGCCAGCTCACGGTGGGGACTATTCGCACCAGGCCTATGCCGCCTGATACCGTGGACTGATTCTGCGTTGCGGTCACCAGCGTCGCTCCGGCGGTGGCTGCGCCGTTCCAGCCGGAGAAGAAGCCCGGCTCGTGGTTCACCTGCTTGTCGAGTTCGGCAGCATCCATGATGAATTGCGCGTTCTTCACTGGGAGGGGTGGTTCAGCAGCGGCGTTCTCAGGGTGCAAAGTGAGAGACTGTTTCGCCATTTCGAGGGTTCCTACGGGAATCTTTCTCGCAGCTCGTTTACCGAGGGCCTTTGCCGAATCGCTGAGCACCCCGAACTTCTGGCTGGTATGCAGCTCCTTGATTTTGTCCCATCCCAGGGAAATATCTCCAAGCGGGTCCGTGTGGAAGGTGACCTTGCCCTCGATTTCGCTCACGAACTTGCCGTGCAGGGTGTCTCCGTTGCTGAGCACGAGGACATCGGGCTGGGGATTTGCCGCGGGCTTTGGCGCCGGTTTGGTTTGAGCAGCGCAATGGATGCACGAGCCGAGGGCGAGGGCGAGCATCAGTGGGCGGATGCGTCGACCGTAACGCGGAAATGGGAACTGAATGGGGGAATGGCTGAGCATGGAAACAAACCTCTGGGGAGAAGTGAGTTGCAATGGGAGGCTGGCATATCCGCGCCGTCCCTTCTAAAAGGATAAGCGGACCGGTGCAGTCCAAGACAAGTCCCGAAGCGCCCAGGCGATCGAGCCAAGCTCGAGCGATTCGGCCAATCCGATGAAAACGAACGAATTCGTCTCCATTTGGCCTGGAAACGGCTCCGGAATCGCTTTGCTGCTCTCCAGCCATTTACAATGAGGTCTAAGCAACAGGGAACGATTTGTGGTGCCCTGCGGTGTCCTGACCCTATGACTTTTAGACTCATTCGCAATTCGGCGGCATTCGTGTTTGGCACATTGCTGCTCGCAGGTTTCGCATTGGCGCAATCGCACCCGGCCGCGCCGCAGAGCCCTTATGGCGGCACCACGGTCGAAGAGATCGTTGCCCGCGTCAACGACCAGATCATCACGCGCTCGGATTACGACCGGGCGATGACCGAGCTGGATTCGGAGGCGCGCCAAAAGGGCGCATCGATGCAAGAGATCTCGGCGGCGCACAAGGATTTGCTGCGCAACTTGATCGACCAGCAGCTCTGGCTATCGAAGGGCAAGGAGCTGAGCATCACCGGCGAAACCGAGTTGGTGAACCGGCTGAACGAGATCCGCAAGCAATACAACCTGGAAACCATGGAAGACCTGGAAAAGGCGGCCAAGGAGCAGGGCGTTTCGTTTGAGGATTTCAAGGCCAATATCCGCAACGGCATTATCACCCAGGAGGTGATGCGCCAAGAAGTGGGCAAGCGGATTCAGTTCACCCCCGGCGAGGCCGAACGCTACTTTGAAGCGCACAAGCAGGAGTACGCACAGCCGGAAAGCGTGAGCCTGGCGGAGATTCTCGTCAGCACCACCCCTGCGGCAACGACGCCGGGAGCTGCGCAACCAGATGATGCGACAGTGCTGGCCGCGGCCCAGGCAAAGGCCAACGACATCGAAGCAAGACTTCACGCCGGCGGCGACTTCAGCCAGTTGGCAAAGTCGTTCAGCGACGGCCCCACAGCGGCTGAGGGCGGCGATCTGGGCCAATTCCATCGGGGCGCATTAGCCAAGGTGCTGGAAGACCAGACCTTCGTGCTCAAGGCGGGGCAGTATACTGAGCCGATTCGCACGCGGCAGGGCTTTGTGATTCTCAAGGTGGTTCAGCACATCCCCGGCGGCGTTCCTGCATACAAGGACGTGGAGCAGCAGGTGGAAGAGAACTTCTACATGGCGCGGATGGAACCGGCCATGCGCGGCTATCTGACCACCATGCGCGAACAGGCCTTCATCGATATCAAGCCGGGCTATACAGACAGCGGCGCCAGCGCGAAAGAGACCAAGCCGATCTACAGCGCCTATGTGCCACCCGCACCAAAAAAGAAGAAGAAAGTGGAGCGTACCCGCTTCCGCGAGAGCACACGCAGCTACCGTGGAAAGAAGGGGCGTGCAGAAACGGCCGATGAAGGTGCAGCGCCGACTGCTGAACCCGTTGCGGCTCATGTGAAGAAGGGCAAAAAAGGCTCGAAAGCTGATCAGGCGGCGATGAAGCCGGGCAAGAAGGAAAAGATTCGCCTTGGCCACGCGCCAATCAAAACCCTGCCCAGCGCGCCGCAGACCAAGACAGAAGACGCAGGCGGAGGCGACGAGCAGCAGCAAACGCAAACAGCAAGCTCTGGCCAGGAACCCGTGAATCCACTGGAGCCGGCAAGGCCGACGCAGAAGACCCGCTTCAGCGAACGTGCCAAGCAGGCTAGACAGGCCAAGCAGGCCAAGGGCGCACCGAAAGTTGATGCTCTCGCACCCGACGCGCCTGACGCGGCTGAGGTAGCTGACCGGCAGACGCAGGCGGGCCCGTTAGGCCTGGCCGGCGATACATCGAAGAAGAAGAAAAAGACAGCCACCACCACGGGCGACAAGACCCGTCTGTCTGACAAGAAGAAAACTCCCGCGCAAGACACCGGCGCCGACCAGACGCTGGGAGCAGCTCCACAGGCTCCCGCGCCCGCTCCGCTACCGCAGAAGTAACACCAGCCCCAGCGACGAGAACCCGTCGCTGGGGCTGATACCCAAAGGCCGCAACTACGATTTCTCTATATAAACTTTTCTGTTTTGCGCAAGACCGCGCAGAGTCTCAGCAAATTTCCCCGTACCGATTATCCATAAGCGCGGGAGCGCGCACGCCCCACCGCTGAGTTCTTGGCAGCGGTGGGGCGAATAGTGCAAAATGCATGAGTTCAGGAAATTCTGTAATTGGTTGCGCTTCGGCTTTTTGTGCTCGCCGCAGCAGTGAAAACGCAAGGGAGACTGGATGCATTC
>JBAPYY010000624.1:0-13143 GCA_049284975.1 Occallatibacter sp. | reverse complement strand
GGTGACCAGATACGTTCGAGTTTCTTGGGGAGCGAGGCGCATCTCCGCAGGATATACGAAAGGCCCGTGGCTAAAGCCACCTAAATTGAGAGCTTGCATTCAGGAGCCTGAAGGCTCCTGCTCCCTCCGTTAGGAAATGGCTTGACTGAAAGGCCCGTGGCTAAGCCCACTTAAATTGCAAGCCTGCATTCAGGAGCCTGAAGGCTCCTGCTCCCTCCGCTTCGGAATCAGAGGCTTCTTGTGGGTTGATTTTCAGGGCGTGTTTCATAAATGAATGGCAGGTCTCGGTTGCAAGCCCGCAGGGGTTAAAACCTCTTTTCTTTAAGGCTATTTTCGACACGACTGAAGTCGTGCCCTGACACAAGGCACGAAAAGCAAATGCAGGTCCCCTTCGGCAAGCTCAGGGCAGGCTTTCGACTCCGCTCGGGATGACCGATCAACGAAACCGGCAGATTTTGGCTTGTTTTTCGGCGTTTTATGGCCGAAACCGGCGAGCTGCGGCTTCAAATCCGCTCTCGTATGCGTCGATGAGTTTGTCCCAGGAGGCGTTCGCGTCTTCGTCGATCTGTTTGCGCCGCGAGTCGGCATCGAACCAGTCGATGGTTCTCTGAATCCCTTGCGCAAACGGAACCTTGGCGCAGTAGCCGGGCACAAAGCGCTTGATTTTGCTGTTGTCGAAGACCACGCTTGCTGCCTTGTCGCCAGTCAATTCGGCAACTTGATCGGGCAGGCAAGCGCCCACAAAGTCCGACGCGATGTGAACGATCTGCGCCTCAACGCCCGCGGCTCGCGCCGTGATGCGATAGAACTGATCCCATGTCAGCACCTCGTCGCTGGTGATTTGGAAGGCGTGGCCGATGGCTTGCCGATGTCCAAGCAAGCCAACCAGCCCCTGCGCGAAATCGCTGTTGTGAGTAACCACCCAGAGCGATGAGCCATCGCCCGGCACGATCACTTTTTTGCCGCGCCGCATCCGATCCACCGCCGTCCACGACTTCTGCCAACTATTGATGGCCAGCACAATCTGCGTGTCACCATACGTCAGCGACGGGCGCACGATGGTGATGGGAAAACCCTCTTCGCGATAGGCTTTCATCAAGCGATCTTCGCAGGCGATTTTATCGCGCGAATACTGCCAATAGGGATTGGCGAGCGGCGTCGATTCCGTAATGAGATAGTGGCCGACCGGTTTCTGATACGCGCTGGCCGAACTGATAAATATGAATTGATTTGTGCGGCCATGAAACAAGCGGATGTCGCGCTCCACATCGGCCGCTGTGAACGCAACCCAGTCCACCACCGCGTCAAAACGTTCCTTGCCGAGCGCCTCGGCCACCGCTGCTTCGTCCGCGATATCTGCAGCTATGGTTCTCACGTTGCGGGGAAGATCGGTTGCGTGCTGTCCGCGACGAAGCAGCGTCAAATCAATTTCCCGTTCCGCCGCCAATTTCGTCGAGGCCGTACTGATAATTCCAGTGCCTCCAATGAACAGAACTTTCATGCCGTCTCCTTTTTCCCGAAGACCTCATCTTAAGGAAGCTTAAGTACAGTCTGTCAGCCAAGCATTCCCTCAGGGGCTAAAGCCCGTGTGGATTTTGCTGCATTTCGGCACGACTAAAGTCGTGCCCTGACACAAGACCAGAGTATTTCAACAAGTTCCTAACGTATCAGTTGGAAGCATCTCTTTGCCCTGGCGATATCTCCGAAGATTTGCGCCTTAAGCGCTTCAGGCGAAGGCCACTCAATTTCGCCGCGCAGGCGCAGCAGGAATTCCAGGTCAATAGGCGTCTCTTCGCCCAATTCCATTGGCTCAAAATCCAGAATGTGCGATTCGACTGCAAAGGAAGCCTCGCCGAACGTGGGCCTGTTACCCACATTAGTCACCGCCTGAAAGCGCCGCTCGCCAACAGTTAGCCGCGTGACATAAACCCCGAAAGCCGGCAACAGCCCGTCATAAGCCGCCAGATTCACGGTAGGCACCAGCAAGCGCGTACCGATGCCGCGCCCACGAGCTTGCTTAGAGCGCACGGCGAAAGGCCGTCCCAGCATCCATCGCGCGCGGGTCACATCTCCCGCAGCAACGCACGCGCGAATGGCCGAGCTTGAAACCTCCAGCCCGTGCGCCTTCACCGGTGAGTGAACGTGGACGGCAAAGCCGAACTCCGCGCCAAACGCCTCAAGCTCGGCCACGCCCGCCTCGGCGCGATATCCAAAGCGAAAGTTGCCGCCCTCATGCACGCCGCGCACGCCCAGTGCGTCCACCAGTATGCCGCGCGCAAACTCCCGCGCAGGCAGCGCGGCCAGCGCCGCATCGAAGGGCAGCACTACCACTGCGTCAATGCCGGTTAAGCTCAGCAGGCGCAGCCGCTCACTGATAGGCGTAAGCAGCCCCGGAGCCTCAGCCGGGCGCAGAAACTGCTCCGGATGCGGGTCGAAGGTGATGGCCAAGGCCCGCGCGCCCAGCGATTGCGCCTGAGCGACCACTGCCGAGAGAATCTCCTGGTGGCCCAAATGGACTCCGTCGAAGTTGCCGATGGCTGCCACGCTGGGGCCGTAGCCCGAAGGAATCTCCGCGGCCGAGTGAAAGATGGACATCGCGCTGGGTTTGTTCATAGGCTCACAGGCAGGCTGAGGCCGTCATAGGCCAGACGAATGCCGTCAGGCAGTGCGCGGTTGGTTTCTTCGTGTCCCAGTTCGTGGGCAATATGAGTGAGCCAGGTGTGGCGCGCGCCAATGCGCCGGGCCCACGCAACGGCCTGCTCCACGGTGGCGTGACTGGGGTGCGGTTTGTGGCGCAGCGCGGAGACGATCAGGTGGTCAAGCCCTTCGAGGAGCGCAAAACTCGACTCGGGGATGGCGCTTACGTCGGTCAGATAAGCGACGCGGCCAAAGCGAAAGCCGACGATCTCCATCTCGCCGTGTATCAACGGCACGCGCAGCAGCTCGACGCCGTGAACCGAGTTGCGCTCGGCCAGCGGATGCAGTTGAACTCGCGCGCGGGTGGGATAAGTGGATTGCTCCGAAAAGGTGTAATCGTAAATGCGTTCCAGCACACTGCCCGTTTGCGGCGAGGCATAGAGCGGGATGGGGCTGCCTTCGCGCGCGACGGTAAAGCTGAGCGGACGCAGGTCGTCCATACCCATGATGTGGTCGGCGTGCGAGTGGGTGTAAAAAACCGCGTCAACGCGGGTGAGACCGTTGCGCAAGGCTTGTTCGCGGAAGTCGGGGCCGGTGTCGATGACCACCACGCGCTCATGCCCGGCGCCTTCGCCCGGTTCGTGCCAGCGCAAGAGCACGGAGGGCCTGAGCCGCCGATCGCGCGGGTCGGCGGAAGTGCAAACAGCGCAGCCGCAGCCCAGCGTGGGAACCCCCATCGAGGTTCCCGTTCCAAGAAATGTAAGTAGACCGTCCATAAGCTCCGGCTATAACTGACAACGGATCACTGCGCTTTCAGCGCTTGCCCGGCGGCGGCGGCTGAGGCGGCTGCATGCCTTGCAATGTGATCATACTGGTCAGTTCAAGAAAGGCCATTCGCACCTCGAACAGCACTGTTTGCAGCGTCTTGTCTTCGGCCGCGGTGAGGTTGCCGCGGGTCTTCTCAGCCAGCACGCCCAACAGATCAATGGTGGTCCGCGCGCCCATGATGTCTACCCTGGGACGCTGGCCTTCCTGAGCACCCGCGCCCATCTGGATCATGGCGGAGACGTAAAACTGCTGCACCAGGTGTTCGAAGTTGATGGGCGGCTGCGCTCCCACGGCGGGGTTCTGCGCCCGCACCAGATCTTCCAGCCGTTGCGCCGAAGCGTCATAGGCCGCCTTCTGCTCGCGGCTTTCTTCGGCTGTGGGCGGGGCAGGCATCTCGCCTTCAGCCGGTGGCGCTGCTTCAGAGGGTGCGGCTGGGGTGGGCTTCGATTCGTTGACTACCAGCCGCGGTCCGCCGCCTGACGCTTGCGGCGCGGATGGGGACTCTGCCGGAGGCGTCGCATGCTGCTGGCTTTCCTGTTCTTCTTCTGCTTTGATCTTGCGGCGGTCAATGACTTCAAACTTCGGGGTATCGCTCATGATCTCCTGTCTTCCAATCCGTCTCGATGACTTACGCACTAATGATTCTACTAACTTGCTAACTCTGTTAACTCGCTTCCAGAGCCGGGGGCGCGACCAGGATGTGAGCCTTGCCCGTGGCCGTTTCTGTTGAGTAAGCGAGAGGTTGATTGCGTAACTCTGTTTCACCGCGAATCATAGCCAGGGCAAAGCAGCGGCGTCCTGAAGCCAAGGGCAACTCGGCCGCGCTGGTAATTTTTCCGCCAGGTGTTCCGTCGTCCAATGTTAGCTCAGTACCGGCAGCCGGGAGCGGTCCAAAAAGCTCCAATGGCCGCAGATGCCGGTGCACGCTACCGCGGGAGCGGATACGCTCGACAATCTCCTGGCCAAGGTAGCAGCCCTTATTAAAACTCAGCGCCCGCATCTGCGAGGTTTCCTGCGCAAGGTCTTTCTCGGCAATGTCGATACCGTAAAATGGAATCCCTTCGGCAATGCGAAAAGCATCAAGAGTGTCCGCTCCCACGGGGCACGCGCCGGCCTCGGTCAGCGCCCGCCAAAGCGCGGGAATCTGTGCCACCTGCACCCAAAGCTCGTAATGCGGCACTAGCACACCGTACCCGCGAACCACCTGAACCTGCTGACCGTTCCAGGCAGCGCCCGCACTGGTTAAGGGCTCGGCCAATACGGGCAGACCCAGACGCGCCAGAACGCCGGCAGACAATGGACCGGCAAGCCCCAGCGGCGTCTCGCCAGTCAGAAGGCCGTCCGCGTCCGGGCTCAGCGGGGACAGCTCCACATCGTCCATGATGATGAAGCGGTCGAGGTGGGCCAACAGGCGGTCATACTGATCGGCAGCAATTTCCAACTCGAGCGTTTCTTCGCCGTCTCGCCAGACGTGCAAGTCCCCCTGAATGCGCCCCTGCGCATTGAGCACAAGATTCCAGGCGCCGCCATTTGCGGGCAGATCGTTCACCGTGTTGGTGACCATGCCGCTGAGCCAGCGGAAACGGTCCTGGCCGCGCACCGCAACGCGCCGCATCCAGCCCAGGTCGTGCGCGGCAGCTCCAAAGGCCAGCGCAGCTGTTTCCCTGGATGGCGCGTCCAACTTCCCAGGAGTCAGCACACCGGAATAGGCAACAAGCTCCGCTGGATCGGCAGCTTGAGCCAGCAGCGAGGCGAGCGGGGTCGCTCTCGACTCTACAGACAAGTCTTCGCCCGGGGAGTGGTTTGCCGGAGTCGCCTGGGGAATGGCCGTTTCAGTCATAGGGAAGCTATTTCGCCGGTTCGGGCGCAGATTTCCTGCGGAAATTGTGCGCCAACCCGCATCCTGATTATAGCCTTGGAAGAAGACGGGGAGTCCTGATGAGCAAGCAGTACGCGATGGCAAGACGAAATTGGCGCGGGTTGGGCCTGGCGGCCGTGTTGTGCCTGGCGGTAGCAATGTCAGCGGCGCAGCAATCACCTGCAACAAACGCGCCGAAGACGCAGGCGGCCCCTGCGCCGGCGACCGGCAAGATCACAGCCGAGCAGACGCGCCAGCTCTTTGCCCTAGTGGACACGCTCATCAAGTTTTCCTCCGACGAGACCGGACTGCCGATCAAGAGCCAGGTGAAGCGCCAGATCATCTCTCGCGCTTCGGTTGAAAGCTACCTCAAGGAGAAGTTCGACGAGGACGAAAGCGCGAAACGGATGCAGCGCGACGAGATTGTGCTCAAGAAATTCGGCCTGCTCGACCGCGACTTCGCTCTCAAGCCTTTTTTGCTGGCACTGCTCAAGGAGCAGATCGAGGCCTACTACGACTCCAAAGACAAAACTGTCTACATGCTGGATTGGGTGGACATTGAAGAGCAGAAGCCGGTGCTGGCCCACGAGCTGACGCACGCCCTGCAGGACCAGCACTCCGACCTCGAGAAGTGGAGCGACCAGACGCCCGACGATGTCTCGCTCAACTCCGCCGGCGACACCGACCACCTTGCCAAGGACGAGATGGACACGGCGCGCCAGGCCGTTGTGGAGGGTCAGGCCACAGCCGTCATGATGGACTATATTCTCAAGCCGATGGGCAAGAGCCTTGTAAAAGATCCAGAGGTGATGGACTTCGTCAAGCAGCAGATGTCAGCCTCGGAGGACTCTCCCGTGCTGGCGCGCGCCCCGCTGCTGCTCTCTGAATCGCTGCTGTTTCCCTATCGCGAAGGCCTCAGCTTTGAGCAGGACGTGTGGATGGACCAGGGCCAGTCTGCGGCCTTTACCGGTACTCTGGACCACCCGCCCACATCGAGTTGGGAGATCATCAACCCGCGTGAGTACGAAAAGCGCCACCTGCCCGCCATTCCCTTGCTGCCGAATATTCACCCCTTGGTAGACAAGCTATACAAGCCTTATGACATCGGCCAGATGGGGCAGCTCGACGTGCGTATTCTCAGCGAGCTTTTCGGCGGCGACCAAACTTCCCGCGACCTGACCCCGGCGTGGGATGGCGGGCTCTACTGGGCCGGCCAGCGGCTCAGCGCCAAAACTGCCGCCGAGCAGGCGAGCACAGACTCCATCGCAATTTTTTATCTCTCTGTGTGGAAGAACGCGGCCTCTGCCCAGGCCTTCGCCCAGCTCTATGCCAATGAATTGGGCCGCAAGTACTCGGGAGTAAAACTTGACGAGACCGCTCATTCCGCCGCATCAGTGAAAACATTCTCTGCCCAACCGCTTTCACAAGAGCAGGTCTACACCACCAGCGAAGGCCCTGTGGTGATCACCACTCGCGGCAAGCTGGTCTTCGTCGCCGAGAGTTTTCCGCTCGACGTGGCTCGCAAACTTACAGCCCTTATCCTCGACGCGCAAGGAACCGGTGAGATGCGAATTGCCCAAGCCACACGGCCGGGTGGCCCAGAACCGGGGTCCCCACGGACAGGACTTCGTCCGTGGGGTGAAGGTTTCGGCCCTGAGACCTGGGAACCGCTCACCGGAAATCTCATCCGCTTCTTCTCTAACTGCGGAGTGATGAAGGCGGCGGTAGACGCTGAGATCAAAGCTGCGGCAAGATAACTCGCATACTTTCGCAACTTTCCTCGAATTTCAGGTTCTATCCGCACAGGTATCTGAATCCAGCTACGAGGAATGACGATGAAAGCCGCACTTTTGGTATTGGTCCTTGGCAGCGCTTGCGCCTTTGGCCAGGACGCAGGAATGATGGCCGCGCAACAAGCCACGCAGGCAGCCCAAATGGCCAATCAGCAGGCCATGCAGGATATGCAAATGGCCAGCCAGCAAGCCTCGCAACAGATGATGCAGAACGCAACTGATGCTTCGCTAAACCCCGGCCCATCCGTCGCCGTCGCCCGCCAGCCAGCCTTCTCCGTCAAAGCCGGGGTAGTTGCGCCAGAAACCACTGTGCGCATCAAGTGCCCGACGCGCTATGCGGTCATTTACTTCACCACCAACGGCTGGACGCCAACCTCTGCCTCGCGCCGCTACAGGGGGCCTATCTCCATCACCGGCACCACGCAGTTGCAAGCCATCGCCATAGCTCCCAACATGGTGCGCAGTCCAATCGCCATCGCCAATTACACGGTGAACGCCCCTGTCACGCCGGTGTATCCTCTAACTCTCGCCGCTGATGGAGTGCTGCGCGCCAGGACTCGACTCCATCTGGTCACTAACTCAACCGTCAACTCGAAGACCGCCGAGGTGGGCGACAGCATTAGCATCTTGCTCGATCAGGATGTGAAATTGGGCGACGCCATTGTCATTCCCAGAGGCACGCCAGTGGACGCGACAATTACACAGGCAGATTCTTCCGGCCACATGGGCGCGCCCGGAGACCTTGCCTTCGAAGTTGATTCGATAACTGCACGAGGAGCTACGGTTCCTCTGTTTGGTGGCGAAACACTTGAAGGCGCAAACCACTATTCCAAAGTAAGAGGATTGATCCTGATTCCAGTTGCGGGAGCTGCGGGCCTGCTGGTTCGCGGCGATGATGCCGAGATCAAGCCCGGCATGACATTCACCGCCGCCGTAGCAGAGGATACGCCGCTGAATCCGTAGATGTTCATCGACTACGAAATTCTGAGGTTTCCAGATTCCATCAACGAAACCTGGAAACCTCCAGTCTCTGGTCCCTGCCTCACCGATCCCCGCTCAGCAGCGACCCCACAATTCCGCCAATAAGCGCGCCGCCGGCCGCCGATCCGGTCTGCCGATTCTCCGTTCGCGGAAGATACTCGGCAATCTGGTGGGCCAGCCGCGAGATGGGCAGCGTCTGCAGCCACACCGTTCCCGGCCCTTGCAGAACGGCCAGAAAGATCCCATCCCCGCCGAAGATCATATTCTTGATGCCCGGCACAGTCATAATCTGGAATCCCACCGAAGCCTGAAACGCGCCGACGTGGCCCGGATGCACGCGCAGCACCTCGCCCGGCGCCAGGTTTTTCATAATCAGTTCGCCACTCAGCTCCAGCCAAGCGGTTCCCTGGCCTCCAACTCTCTGCAACAGAAATCCGTCGCCGCCAAAGATGCCCGCGCCAAGCGACTGCTGGAATCCCACGCCGATGGTCACCTGCGTGGTGGCACACAAAAAGCCGTGGCGGTGAATCATGAACTCGCTGCCGGGCACAACCTCTATGGGGACAATGTGCCCCGGCACCTTGGTGGCAAATGAGACCACGCCTGTCGATCCAAGCGCGCGGTACTCGGTCATGAACAAACTGCCGCCGCCAGCCACGCGCTTGAGCGCGCCGAAGATTCCGCCGCCGCCGCCCATCTGCGTGTGGGTCGTCATCTGGATGGAAGCGGTCATCCACGACAGCTCGCCGCTCTCTGAAAAGACGCTCTCGTTGGGTTCAAGCTGCACATCGAGCACCGGCATGGTGGTGCCCTGAATCTTGGTCTGCATGGGGTGATCTCCTTCTCGTGGACAGTGTACCTGCTAATGGTGGACCGTCGATTAAGAATTTGTCTTTTGTGAAAGGGCTGTAAAGTGCATCCCACCGCACATCGATAAAGATCCCTCGCCGAAAACCGGCCTAATGCACTACTCTTTCCTGTAACGACTATGTCCTCATTTGTTCCCCAATTTCGCAAGGCTCTCTGGCTGGCGCTGGAGCACGACGTGCTCAATACGGCCAAGGCCGTCGCGTATTCCGGAATGCTGACGCTGTTTCCGGCGCTGGTGGTTCTCACCGCGCTGCTGGCTCAGGTTCCCGAAGGAACCACGCTGGTGGGCGAAATTCGAGGCGCATTCACGCAGCTCTTGCCCGACGATTCCATGTCCCTGCTGAAATCCGCGATGGAGACCCGGCGACTTCACTCGGCGCAATTGATCTTTTCCGCCGGCGTACTAGCGGTGTTTGCCAGCCTGGGCCTGATGCTGTCGTTGATGGAAGGCTTTCGCCGCGCTTACCGTGAGCCGCGTGAAAGTTGGGGCTTCTGGCAACGGCGCATCCGGGCATTGCTGCTGGTGCCTATCGTGCTGGTACCGCTGGCGCTGGCAACCCTGGTGCTGGTCTTCGGCCGCCAGATTGAGACGTGGATGATCGACAACGCCGGCCACGAGCTGCGCCACGTTGTGCTGTTCTTCTGGCGCATGGTCCGATGGGCGATTGCGCTGCTCACGAGCATCAGCGTCCTCGGCGCTCTTTATCACTTCGGCACGCGGCGCAAAGAACACTGGGGCCTGGTTGGGCCGGGCGCCGTAGCCGCTACGCTGGTCTGGTTTCCGGCTACGCTGGCCTTCGGATGGTACGTCACGCGCATTGCCGATTACTCCATGTTCTACGGCTCCTTTGGCGCCGGCATCGCCACACTGGTCTGGCTCTACATCACCTCATTCAGCGCGCTGCTCGGCGCGGAACTCAACGGCGTTCTTTTCAGAGAACGGCAGGAATCGGACCCCGTTTCCGCAAGCCCTGAACCGGACCCCGCAAGTCTGTGACCGCCTGCACCGACCATCGCACCTCGCTTGCCGCATAATAGTAGAAAGGGTGTTACGGTCCCATCCCCCACGCAGAGTGAATTGAACCCGCCTTAATTTGGCCTTTGGCCCCCAAAGTCTTCTCCTGGAGCAAAACCTATGTCGTTAGCACCATTGAGCCTGTCCAAAGCCTCGACCCAGCGCCGCGCAAAGATTGTCGCCACACTTGGTCCGGCCTCCAACACTGAGCCGGTCTTCCGCGAACTGGTCCGCGCGGGAGTCGATGTGGCGCGCCTCAACTTTTCTCACGGCACACAAGAAGAGAAACTGGCACTGATCCAGATGATTCGCAAAGTGAGTCTCGAAGAGCGCAAGCCGTTGTGCATCCTGGCCGACTTGCAGGGGCCCAAGATTCGCACTTCATGGCTGAAAGATCATCAGTCCGTGCTCCTCAAAGCAGGCGAGCGGCTCATCATTACTCCGCGCGAGATTCCTGGCACGGCGGCGATGGTGGGCACCACCTTCAAGACCCTGGCGGAAAACGTCGAGCAAGGCTCGCGCATCCTGCTCTCCGACGGCCTTATCGAACTGCGCGTCCACGATGTCGAAGACGGCGACGTAATCTGCGAAATCGTTAACGGCGGACTGCTGGGCGAGCACAAGGGCATCAACCTGCCGGGTATTCCGGTACGCGTCCCATCGCTCACCGAAAAGGACGCCGGGGACCTTGAATTCGCACTCAAAAATGGCGTAGACGCCATCGCCGTCTCCTTTGTTCGCACCGGAGAGGACGTTCGTCTTGTGCGTAATCGGGTCGCCGCCCTGGGCTTTGAAACCTGGCTCGTCGCCAAGCTGGAAAAACCTCAGGCCATCGAGCATCTGGACGACATTCTCGCCGCCGCCGACGCCATCATGGTGGCGCGCGGCGATCTGGGCGTCGAGGTGCCGCCGGAGACAGTCCCTGCCATTCAGAAGCAAATCATTCGCCGCGCCGCCGAGCTTCGCAAACCGGTCATCACGGCTACGCAAATGCTGGAGTCGATGATCGAAAACCCGCGTCCCACTCGCGCCGAAGTGTCGGATGTAGCCAACGCAGTGTACGACGGAACAGACGCAGTCATGCTCTCGGGCGAATCGGCGGTAGGCAAGTATCCGGTCGAGACCGTCTCAATGATGGCGCGCATCGTCGTCGATGCCGAGGGCCACATTAAAGAGGAAGGAGTCGCCGAACGCCGCAAGCAGCGCCGGGCTCATCTCTCCATCGCCGAAACCATCTGCGAGGCCACAGCCCACGCCGCCGAAGACCTGGATCTGCGCGGCATTGCTCTGTTTACCGAAACGGGAGTGACCGCCCGCCAACTCTCCAAATATCACCCCTCGGCGCCAATCTTCGCTCTCAGCCCGGTCGAAGTCACCATTAATCGCATCAGTTTGTTGTGGGGAACCACGCCCATTCACTGCCCGAAGGTCAACAGCACCGAGGCCCTGGTTGAGATTGCCGAAAGCCTGCTGGTTCAGAACGGCTACTTGCGGCCCCGCGAGGTGATCGCCATCGTCGCCGGCACCCGCACCAAGTCCGGCTCCACTAACTTCCTCCGCCTGCATGTACTGGGCGACTACAACCAGGAGCGGTTCTTCGCTACCCACCTGAACGAGAGGTTCCCGGAATCCGCCCCTGAAACCAAACCGAAACGTCTTGCGCAGAAAGTTGCCAAGGCTGCGCCCAAGAAGTAGGTTGGCTTAACGCCCCAAACAAAACGCCACTCCCGGCTGGGAGTGGCGTTTTGTTTCTGGTTCTGGTTTGGCGATAATGTTGCTACTTCGCCGCCAACTGGCGCAGAACATACTGCAATATTCCGCCGTGCTCGAAGTATTCGATTTCCTGCGGCGTGTCGATGCGGACGTTGGCGGTGAATTGCTTTACCGTTCCGTCGGCGGCTGTGGCCTTCACCGTGAGCGTCTTGCCGGCAGCGAAACGGCTCGTCAGAAGCGCTGTGAGTCCGGCGAAGTCATAGGTCTCCTCGCCCGTTAGTCCGAGCGATTCGGCGCTCTGTCCAGCCTCGAACTGCAACGGCAAAATCCCCATGCCCACAAGATTCGAACGGTGAATCCGCTCGTAGCTCTCCGCGATAACTGCCCTCACGCCCAGCAGCTTTGGCCCCTTGGCCGCCCAGTCGCGCGACGAGCCGGAACCGTATTCTTTGCCCGCCAGAATCACCAGCGGCACGCCACGCTGAGCGTATTTCACGCTGGCGTCGAAGATGGACATCTGCTCACCCTCAGGCAGCAAGCGTGTGACGCCGCCTTCGGTGCCGGGCGCGAGTTTGTTCCTCAGCCGCACATTGGCAAATGTGCCGCGCACCATCACTTCATGATTCCCGCGCCGCGAGCCGTAGCTGTTGAACTCTGCCGGCTTGACGCCGTGGGCGGCAAGATATTGCCCCGCAGGTCCGTTGGCCTTGATGTTTCCCGCAGGTGAAATGTGGTCAGTGGTTACCGAGTCGCCCAGTACGGCCAAAACCCGCGCACCTAGAATGTCGGTCACCGGCGCGGGCGTCTTCGTAATGCCGTCAAAGTACGGCGCACGGCGGATATAAGTGGAATCCGGTTCCCACTGGTAAACGTCGCCTGTGGGGAACTTCAACCCCTGCCAGTTGGCGTCGCCTTTGGAGACCGTCGCATACTCCCGGCGGAAGCCCTCGCTGCTGACTCCGCGCTCGATGGCATCATTCACCTCGGCTTGCGTAGGCCAAATGTCCTTGAGGTAAACCGGCTTCCCTGCCCCGTCCACGCCCAGCGAATCCGTCTCGAAGTTGTGCCCGATGCGCCCAGCCAGCGCGAAAGCCACCACCAGCGGCGGACTCATCAGATAATTTGCCCGCACATCCACGTTCACGCGGCCCTCGAAGTTTCGGTTGCCGCTCAGCACGCTCACAGCCACCAACCCATGATCGTCAATGCTCTTGGAAACGTCGGCGGGCAGCGGTCCGGAATTACCAATGCAAGTGGTGCAGCCGTAGCCCACCACGTTGAACCGCAGCTTTTCGAGGTACGGCAGCAGCCCGGCCTTCGTGTAATAGTCGGTGACCACACGCGAGCCAGGCGCCAAGGAAGTCTTCACCCATGGCGGGACAGTGAGGCCTTTTTCGACAGCCTTTTTCGCCAGAATCCCCGCTGCCACCATCACTGAAGGGTTTGAG
>JBAPYY010000623.1:0-3193 GCA_049284975.1 Occallatibacter sp. | reverse complement strand
GAAAACGACTCCCTGGCGGAGCATCAAGCCGGCGTAGAAGGCGCGCTACGCGTTTATGAGGTTCTGGTCAAATCCAACCCTAAAGACCAGCAACCGTTTCTGGACGACCTGGTCCAGCGGCGCAAGGCCGGGACACTGGCGCAGTGGGTAAAGGAGCGCGCGGCCGCTAGTTGCCACAATTGACTCGCAGGCTTGAATCGGCCCTTCATGTTCGTCGCGGTCCGCAGTCCATGATTTATGGAGTGCATTTGCCTGCCATTGCTCCAAAAAAATCCTGAAGACCACTGACATCAATGCGACCGACCAATGCAACAATCAGAGCTCTCAATTTCGCCGGCCGGTGCGCCCGTATGCCGCGCAGCCGCTCTGGCAGCGGCTATCATCGCGTGCGCCCTACATTGCTTCTCGCGCTCGCACGCTTGCGCGTGTGCATTTTTGCGCATGCCTGGCATGACTTGATTGCCGGTCTTGCACTCGCTTTGCGCAAATCGAACCACGCAATCTGATCCGAAACGAGCAAGACCCGCATCCGCGCTCCAAAAAATTGTTGACTATTTTTCCACTGTCATGTCGTTTTTCTCTTGACACTGGCGATGCAAGATTCTATACATTCTTCAACTGCAATAACATTTGCAGAACCGATGCTAAAGCATCGAAAGGGAGAATAGGAAAATGGCAACCAAGAAAGCAGCTAAGAAAGCGCCAGCGAAGAAGGCCGCAAAGAAGAAGAAGTAGCGGCAATCCAACCAAAAGGCAACACATCAGGGGAACGCTTCAAGCGCTCCCCTGACGTGTTTTTGGAAGGAAGTATTACACTGGTAGGCGCATGGAACGGAGAGATCGATGACACGCCGCCGCTGGATTGCAGAGCATTGGGACGAGGCCACCGCAACCCTTGTGGGCGCGCAGGCCGAACACATGACCCGCGTTTTGCGCGCGCAGCCGGGCATGGAAGCAGACGTGGTGGCGGGCGGCCACGTCTTTCACGCGCAGGTGGCCGCGGTCGCCAACGATGAGGTCCGCTTCAACCTGATCGCCGAACTCGAGGCCGATCCCGCGCTGCCCGTTACTTTGGTGATGGCCGTCTACAAGTTCGATCACATGGAGTGGGCCATTGAAAAAGCCACCGAGTTGGGAGTTGCCGCGATTGCGCCGGTAATTGCGAGGCGCACGGAGAAGCATCTGGCTGCTGCGGCAGGGAAGCGCGCGGAACGCTGGCGGCGCATCGTTCATGAAGCAGCGCAGCAGGCGCGACGCTCCGATGTGCCGGTTATGTTTGAACCTACGCCGCTCGCCGTTCGTGTGCGGTCTGCTTCAGAGGCAACGCGCGCGGAATCCGGCACGACGTGCATTGTGCTGGCCGAGCAAGAGCGCACCACCACATTACGCTATGCGTTAGAGGAAGCCATAGCAGCGGCTGGAACGGAGACGCCCACGCTGGAGATTGCCATCGGTCCCGAGGGCGGATGGGCGCCTTCGGAAGAAGCGCTCTTTGACGCCAACGGCTGGCGCGCCGCATCGCTCGGCCCTCGAATCCTGAGAGCCGAAACCGCGGCCATCGCCGCGCTGGCGGTGGTCGCTTCGTACCTGGAATGATTTTGAGGTTGTCCCAGGCCTCAGCGGAGAGACCTGGGACATTCGACGAGTTGCGATCTCTATTCGCGGAAAAAAGTAGTTGCGCGGGCTTCCGTCAAAATTACCCGCCGTCATACAGCAATTCTTGAAAGCGTCGTCCTGAGCCGCACGGGCACAAGTCGTTCCGCCCCAGTTTTTCACTGAGATCCTTGTCACCATGCACAACCCGGTGACCTCGTTTGACATGAGTTTCCGAAGGGAATCCTTGGCGGCGTTTACTAGTCCGCTTGAAAGGAGGAGAGGTCGATGATTTCGTCTTCGTATTGCACAACGCACCTCCTATATGGGTGTATCTCAGAGTATCACGAACGATCAATCTTTCGCGTGCAAAATCATTGGATACTGCAGGCACCCATCTATCGCTTCTGCGATGCGGGCTTCACTCCACGTGCCGCATCAGGCTTGCACTGTACCTCGTCCGGGCGCCGCTTTCAAGCTGAAGCCGGCCAGCACAAGCGCGGTGACCCAGTGCATCAGCGGTCGTGGGTCGAAGATGTTGCCGATCAGCATTCCGGCGGTAAATGCTGCGACCGCCCACGTAAGGCTACTCGCAAAACATATCCAGGCCAGCGGCCCGTCCGACGGCCGCTCTACCCGCAGCAGGTTTATGGCCGCAATCAATAGCGTCAGCACCGTGGCGCAGAGCGACCACAGCAATGTCATGTGTGCATTTTTGTACATCACAAACGATCCCATCCCATGCAGCAGGCCGCCGACGATAAGAATCAGCGAAAAAATCCGATCGACGATTTTCATGCAGTTACCCTCAGTAGAATTTTCCCCGAGGAAACCTTCATCGAGCAGCAAGCATTTTGGGCGGGCCACATCTCGTTGTTGGGGTGTGGGAATCAATCAGCCCGCCGTGCCACAAACACCGGGTCCCCATCCATTCGCCGTTTTTTGGCGAATGGGTGGGAGGCGAAAATCTACAAATGCGCAAATCGCACCATTACTCCAGCCAGCCCTCCGCCCAGCAACGGCCCCACAATCGGAATCAGCGCATAGCTCCAGTTTGACCCGCCCTTGCCGGGAATCGGCAGCAGCCAATGAATCAGCCGAGGACCCAGGTCGCGCGCGGGGTTGATGGCGTACCCCGTAGTCCCGCCGAGCGAGAAGCCGATGCCCCACACCACGCTGGCCACAAGCCACGGTCCCATTCCCGCCACCGGCCCGTTCGCGGCAACTCCATGCGAGAAAACCGAGAAGGCCACCACCACCAGCACCGCCGTGCCGAGAGCCTCGTTCAAAATGTTGATCAGCGGATTGCGCACTGCGGCGTTGGTGCAGAAGATGCCCAGCTTGGCCGCAGGATCGGGCGTCAGCTTCCAGTGCGATGCATAGTGCGCCGTCATCAGCGCCGCGCCGCACATAGCGCCCAACAACTGCGCCGACCACAAACTCGCCAACTGCGAATAATTCCCGTTGATGACCGCGACGGCCAGCGTAATGGCGGGGTTCAAATTGGCGCCGGGGCTGCCAAAGGCCTGCGCCACCAGCACGCCGCATAGCACTGCCAGCGCCCACCCTGTGGTGACCGCCATCCAGCCAGTGTCGGCCG
>JBAPYY010000622.1:0-2538 GCA_049284975.1 Occallatibacter sp. | reverse complement strand
ATATTTCGCCGAGGCCAGCCTGAGCCGCGCCCTGAGCTTGAATATTCGGCTTCTTCGATGCGGCTTCCAGATCTAGAACCTTCTTATAAGTTGTCTCGGCATCGTCATACTTCTTCAGGCCGAGTTGCGCCTGGCCCAACTGTGCCCAGAGAACGGAAGCGTCCGGTTTTGCTCCCGTGTCCTTGAGCATGAGGGTTTCAACATCCGTATACTTTGCGGTCCTGATTTCGGTTTCCTTGGCTTCGAGATCCGCTTTGGATGCAGTGGCGCCCAGAGCCTGCACGGCAGCGTCATGCGCCGTGTTGGCATCAGTGAAGTCCTGCAAGGCCTGCCTCAAGTCTGCATTGAGGTGCTTGATGACTTCATTGGCCTGCATGGCTTCGGCATTGTGCTTCCTGAGCTCAACCAACTGCTTTTGCTGGTCAGCAGGCAGCTTGTCGATGAAAGCCTTGCGGGACATGTCTACATCCTGGAGCACATCCTGCCCGGCTACGATCTTGACACCATCAAAGGAATCGACGAACTTGTCGGGAGGCGTGTCGGCTGCCCGGTAGACCACGGTATAAGTGCCCACATTCGCTTCGCCTTCATAGTCGCCGGTGGAAGAGACCTGGAAGGTGAACTTATTGGTATGGCCGCCGTCGGTCGAGAGGCTTACTGAGCCGGAGTTTCTTGATGCGCCTTCCGGTCCTGTGACGTGGCCGTGAATCTTGCCAGTGGGTCCCTTGAGCGCGGTGGGCGCGGCGGGTGTTTGCGCAAGCGCGGGCAAAAGGGCGAAAGCCAGCAGGCCCAGCCAAAGTGATATCGTGCGTTTCATCTGCTTCTCCTTGGGAGCTGCGCGAGACGAGAGAACCCGCGCGCTCAAAAAATCATTTTATGCAGGCCTATGACCGCATGGAACCGTGAGTGCGGCCGCAAGGACCTTCTTATCAGCGCCAGAGAACTGACGCCGCAGTCCATGCTACCGTGCTCAACTTTCTATGGTAGCCCGTCCGTCAAGGCTCTGCGTGTGGTCTGTATCACACTCTAGAATAATAGCTATGGCAACCACAATTCGCCCGGCTACTCGCGCGGATATTCCGCAAATTCTGAGATTCATTCATGCATTGGCGACTTATGAGCGCGATCCGGAGGCGGTGACGGCGACGGAAGCAGATCTGGAGCGGGACGGATTTGGTCCCAACCCCTTTTATTTCTGTCTGATCGCGGAGCACGAGGGACTGCCGGCAGGCTTTGCCTTCTATTTTTTCAACTATTCGACGTGGCAGGGACGGCCGGGGATCTACCTGGAAGATTTGTTTGTTGAGCCAGAGTTGCGCGGTCTGGGAATCGGCAAGGCTCTGCTGGAGCGGGTAGCGGCCATCGCGGTGGAAAAAGGCTGCGGACGCTTTCAATGGGCGGTTCTGGACTGGAATACACCGGCGATTGAGTTTTATCGGGCGATGGGGGCGGAGTTTATGGATGAGTGGCGGATTGTGCGCGTGACTGGCGAGGCGCTGGAGAAACTGGCCGTGCGGACGAGCGGCGCTTGCGGGCGATGAGATTCGTGATATCCCAAGTCTCAAAGACGAGATTTGGGGCACACGGTCCACGAGGCGGCAAGCATTCATGCTTTCCCACCCATTCGCAAAGAACGCGAATGGATGGGGCACCCAGTTTGCGAGGCGGCCAGCATTCGTGCTTTCCCACCCATTCGCAAAAAACGCGAATGGATGGGGCACCCGGCGACAGATGGATTGTGGATTCCCAGGTCCCAAGGTCGGGACCTGGGGCACCCGGAGATTCGTGGTATCCCACTTATTTCGCAAAGAACGCGAATGGATGGGGCACCAAAAGCGACGGATGGATTGTGAATTCCCAGGTCCCAAATTCGGGACCTGGGGCACCCGGAGATACGTGGTATCCCAGGTCTCAAAGACGAGACCTGGGCCACCCGGAGAAATTTGGGGATCGATGAAGAAGATTCGCGTGATTGGCGGCGGACTGGCGGGACCGGAAGCGGCGTTGATCGCTGCGCGGTTGGGCTGCGAAGTGGAACTTTACGAGATGCGGGCGATGGTGGACGGCAAGCCGAGATTGACCCCGGCCCACCAGACGACTGAGTTCGGAGAGCTGGTCTGCTCGAACTCTCTCAAAAGCGAATCGCCGAACACGGCGCCGTGGCTGCTGAAAGAGGAGATGCGGCGGTTGGGTTCGGCGCTGCTGCGCGTTGCGGATCAGTCGGCTGTGCCGGCCGGACACGCACTGGCCGTGGATCGCGTGGAGTTTTCGAGGCGCATTTCCGAGGCGATTGCGGCCGAGCCCAGGATTCGCGTGCTGCGCGAAGAAGTGACGAGGCTGGATTTGAGCGACGATGCGCTGACGATTCTGGCCACCGGTCCTCTGACCTCGGATGCACTGAGCGCGGAGATTGAACGCATCACCGGCGCAGGCCATCTGGCATTCTACGACTCGATCTCGCCCATTGTTGAAGCGGATTCCATCGACATGGAGCGGGTTTATTTTGCCGCGCGTTGGGATAAGGGGACGGCTGACTAC
>JBAPYY010000621.1:0-10293 GCA_049284975.1 Occallatibacter sp. | reverse complement strand
ACTGGTGCCAGTACCCCAAAGTAGAGGACGATAGCCGCCGCCACGAATACCCACAGCAAGAGTAAAAATTTTCCCTGGGTCACCAGGTACGTTTTGCAGGTCTCGTAGATCAGTTCTGAAATATCGCGCATCGAGCGATGAACCGGCAGGTTCTTCAACTGCACAAAGATCACCAGGCCAAACAAAAGACCGGCGGCGCAGAAGAGCAATCCAATTGACAGAAGGTTATGCCCGTTCAAGCCGAAAAAATTCGCGAAACTCACGCTCGTCAAATCCGGCAGCTTCAGGCTGGCTTCGCCGCCCGCGGATTCCTGCGCGCCGGCAAATGCCGGAAGCAGCAGCAGGCCGAGCAGTGCCGCAACGGTCTTGTACTGGCGCTTCAGACATGTCTTGACGCGCGCAAAGAAGAAGGCCGCGAAGAGCGAGAGCGCGCTCACGGCCAGACAGAAATACACCCAATACTGTGCAGTCACAAATCCTCCAAGCTGAAGTTCTGGTGGTTTACCACGAACGGTCCAGGAAGAACGCGACGAAAACTTCCCGGAAAAACGGTCACCCGAAGGTTATCACCCGTATTTGACACTGTCGAGTGATACCAGTCACAGCGGAAAGCAGGGTCCCCCGTGAACGAAAAACGGCCTTCTGTAAGAAGGTGCGCTGCGGGGCCTTAGCCGTCTTACTCGGCGTGGAAAACCACGTCAAAAAGCAGCAAACTTACCGTGGTGAAAATGATGTCGTAGCCAACGAGCAGCTTTATCCAGAGCGTGGGGTCGCTTTCGCCGGTGAGGATGGCTGTGGTGGCCTGCACCATGGCCAGCAGAGCTGGAATAAAGATAGGAAAGAGAATCAGCGAGAGCAGCAGTTCGCGGTTGCGGCTGCGAATGGAGAGCGCGGCAAAGAAGACGCCGTTGCCCACCAGCGCCCACGTGCCCAGCGGCAAAACCAGCGCCAGCAGCCAACCTTGACCCGCAATATGAAGGTTATAAAAAACGATAAAAACCGGGGCCAGGATTACCTGGACGATGGTGACAAAGAGGAAATTCGCCAGCACCTTGGCCAGAAACAGCTCCGCGCCGGGAGCGGGAACCATCCGCTGCGCGTCCAGAACCTGGTGGCGGATCTCGCGCGCCCAGGCCTGATTCAGCGCGCTTACCGAGGCAAACATGGTGGCCACGCAGAGCACGCCGCCGGCGATCTGCTGTGAAAACGCCCCACGCGGGTCAAACGCAATCGAAAAAAGCACCACCACCAGGCCGGAGAAAAAGAGCATGGAGACGATAGCATCCAGCGAACGCCACTCGATGCGCAGCTCTTTCGCCAGATGGGTCCACAGGGCGCGAGGCATCAAGCGTGGCCCTCCCCTGCGGCGGATTTTGTTCGGGCGGATTTCGTCAGGTCGGCAGTCTGCGCCTGGGCAGCTTTCAGATAATCGTCGGGCGCAAGGATAAGCTGCGTTCCGCGCGCGCCGGCCGAGACGCTGATCCGCTCGAAGAGAATCGCCGTCTCATCAACGAAAACGGGATAGGGCTTTTTTGCCCCGAAGACGGTCACGCCGCCGCGAATATAACCCGTGAGCGGCTGCACGTCTTTGAGCGGCGCCATCTCGGCCTTGCGCAGCCCTGCGGCGCGGGCCAGTTTCTTGAAGTCCAGTTCGGCGTCGCCGGGGATGACGGCAAAGACGTATTCGCCCGGTCCGCCCGTTGTCAGCAGCGTTTTGAAGACCTGCTCCGGCGGCATTCCAATCTTCTTGGCTACGGCAATCGCAGACAAATCGTCAGCATCAACCTCGTACTCCTGAAGCTCGAAATGAATGCCAAGAGTTTCCAGGAAGCGCGCTCCGTTGGTCTTCATAGCGTCGGCCTTCCCTGCTCCAACGATGCAACGCGTCCCGCGTGCAGTGTCAGCACCCAATCGGCGATCGGCGCGGCCAGTTCGCGCTGGTGAGTCGTCAACACAATTGTCCGGTTGCCCTGGCGAAAGCCGGCCAATAACTCGACCATCTGGCGCGCGCTTTCCACGTCCATATTGGAAAAGGGCTCGTCGAGCAGCAGCAATTCAGGCACGGAAAGCAGCACGCGGGCCAGCGATGTCCGCTGCCTCATGCCCTGCGAATACTGGCCGAGGGTGCGCGTCAACTCGGGGTCCAGGCCCACCTGACGCAGTGCTTCGGCCGGCTCCAAACAGGCGCGGTCCGCATAGAGGCTGCCAAAATAGCGCAGATTTTCCTGTGCGGTCAGCTCGTCATAGAGCATGGGCGCGTGGCTCATGTAGCCGATGCGTTCGCGGGCCTCGTGAGGTTCCAGGCCGCCCGTTTTGGTTGATCCGAAAACGCGAACTTTGCCGAAGCTGGGCCGTAGCAGGCCCGCGAGAATGCGTAGCAGCGTTGACTTGCCCGCGCCGTTTTCGCCCAACAGTACGTAGCAACGCCCCGGTTCAAACTCCACCGATACCTGGCGCAACGCCGCGAAAGCGCCAAAGAGCTTGGAGACTTGATCGAGCCGCGCGCAGGCGGTAGAGCTGGCGGCCTCGGAAGCGGGAGCGTTCATGCGCCTCAGTTTGCTGCAGTTGGGGCTGCGGGTGAGTAGGGTGCAGCGGGATTCTGCATAGCGGCGCGGGGGCTGTTATTCGGCGTGGCAGCAGGTTGCGCGGGCTTGGCTCCGGGTTGACCATTCGGCGTCGCCGGCGCGTACTTGCTGGCGCACTTGGCCTGCAGGACAGTCGCGTGGAAGACCCCGTCTCGGCCATAAGAGCCTTCGGCCAGGGCCATGGCATCGTCCTTGAAAGTGTCCGGCGGCGGTTCGGCGCCCTTGTAGTTGACCGTCAGCACGCGCCCAGTGGCAGCTTTGGGCGAGTGACTCTCAAACTCGTTCAAAACAAAGGTCACATGAGTGCCGTTTTGGTCAATCGAGCCGGGCTGGACGAAGCCCTCTACGCGCAACTGGCTGTGGTAGGCCTTGTCGCCCATGCTGCCCAACTCGGGGATGGTGACGTAGTAGCTTTTGTTGGCTCCATAGCCCGACCAGGCCAGCCAACCAATGGTGCCCACGATAATGGCAACCGCGATTCCGATGCGCATACTGCTTGGGGAGGTTTTCATATACAACCTTAACGATACGAGCCAAACAGGGCGCGGTCAACAGCCGAAAGGTGCAAGCGGAACCGCGCCCCATAATTCAGGCCTACTGCGCCCCCTCCAGTGTCTGTGCCGCCCGCGTGAGCGCCTGCGTCAGTACAGTCAACTGCTGCGCGGCCCCCTGTTGATCCTTGGCCGACAAAGCCTCGTTGACACCGGGAATCACCACCGCCGCGTAGCCCGTGTATTCGCCGGGAGCATAGATGGTGTGCTTGAACCAGGGGCGATTGGGCAGGCCTTGCTCAGAGATCAATGCAGCCTCGGTCTGGCGAAGGATGAGATTGAGTCTTGCAATATCTCCGGTAGCTGCGATTTGCCGGTCGTGAATTCGCTCCGCAGCAGCGGATAGCCGTGCTGCGGCAGCCTCGGCGGGCGCAAAGTCCAACCCGTCGAGGCCCTGGTTGGCAGCCTTCTGTTTTGCCGCGTCGATGTAAGAGCGGATCGAGCGGGCATATGCCACATAGTTGTAAGGCAGCACGTCTGCATCGGCCATGCGCAGGGCTTCGAGGCCAAAGACACGGGCCATCTCCTGTAGATAAACGAATTTCGGGTCCGCGTTCTCCGTGAACCACTTGTAATTGTCGAAGACCGAATGATAAACGCCGTAAGGGCCTTCGGAGCCAATATCGGTTGCCGGCACGCCGATATGCTGCAGAAACGCCGTGAAGTCGGAGCCGGAACCGAGATCGCCCAGTTGAACCTCCTCACCGGCCTCAAGCGGCGCGTTCGAGCGGCGGTGCTCATTCTCGGCGGTAGACTTGATCTTCCATTGTTGATAGACCGTTCCGCCCAGCGGGCTGGGAACTGACCGGGTCAGCTCGCGAATAAACTGCTTGAGCGAGGGAACGGCAGAGGCGGAAAAATCAGGCCCGGCAACACCCACGTCGGTGTTGAAGTAGGCCACCGCGCGTTCCAGAGCCTTCGCATTAAGCTCCACCCACTCAGTCGATCCGATAAGGCCTTCCTCTTCCGCGTCCCAACTGCAAAAGACGATGGTGCGTTTCGGCCGCCAGCCCTCGCGCACCAGCGCGCCCACGCCGTGCACCGCTTCCAGCATGGCCGCCGTGCCGCTGTTAGGATCCACAGCGCCGTAGACCCACGCATCGCGATGGTTGCCCAGCACGACCCAATCGTCCGGATACAGGGCGCCCTTCACTTTTCCGATTACGTCCCAGATAATGCGGCGCTGGTAGTCCTGCACTGAAACCAGATGGACCTTCACGCCGCCAGGTCCCTGAGTCTCTCCAACGTGGTAGCGAAAACCTAGCCCGCCTTGCCATCCCGGCGGCACGCCTGTGCCTTGCAGCGCTTTCAGAATCGGCTCGGCGTCGTGGTAGCTGATCGGGATCGAGATGATGTGCGGCTGGCTCCCATAGCGCGACACGCGGGCCGAATCAGGCAGATCCAGCGTCGAGGCCACGCCCGGAGTCTCAGGGTCGCCCGGATACTTGAACATGAATTGCACTGAGCCGCGCTGTACTCCAGTCTCAGGCCTCCACGGTCCATTGGGGTAGGTATCGCCCCTGAAGAAGCCGTCGTCCTGCGGGTCGGAATAGATCAGCACTCCAGCTGCGCCGCGCTGTTCGGCAATGTAAACCTTCACTCCGCGAAAGTTGCCACCATAGCGCGCCAATACGATTTTGCCGTGCAGATCGATGTGTTGTGCGGCAAGCTGGTCAAAGTCCTCTAGCCTGCCGTAGTTGGCGTAAACCACTTCTGCGGTTACGTCACCCGATCCCGAAGACCCGTTGAAGGGCATCACTACGCGCGGATCGTCCTGGTACGGATCGCCGTCCACATGCTCTCTCGTAGGGCCGCTCATCAGCTGTTTGCCACTCTGATCAAACGCCTCCACGCGCACCACCTTAGGCTGATTCATAAGCACGCGGAAGGGAACAATCTCCGTGTCGAGGCCGGCCTCGCGAAACTTCCGCGCCACATATTCGGCCGTCTTGTGATCCTCGGGACTCGAAGCCAGATGCGGCTCGGCCGTCAATGTCTTCAGCTCCTCACCGGCCAGTTTCGCGTCGGGAACCGCGAGAAACTTCTCCTCAATCTTTGCCTGCCCTGTGAAATCGCTATAGCCGAAGACGGCTGATGGTGCGGGCTGAGGCGCGGTTTGTGCCACCAGCAGGCTCGAGATAAAGACCGGTGAAACCAGCGCCAGAAAAACAAAGAAGCCAAGCAGCCTGCGCACAACCATGAGCGAAATCCTCCGATTATTCCGAGTCTTGAACAAAGATGGACCGAGCGTCCTGCGGCGCTCCAAAGCCGGGTGCCCCAGGTCCGGATTTTCGGACCTGGGAAACTTCAATCCTCAATTAGCAGGTACAGGCGCTTGGGTAAACCCCGATCCTCAATCAGCTTACGCCACCGGCTGGGCACAATGGGCGCAGCGCCGCGCGGCCAGCGGAATCTCGCTCAGGCATTCCGGGCAAGTCTTCGTCGATGGCGCGACCTCGGCATCGCACTTCTTCACCTTTTTGAGCAGCGCGTTCAAGGGCAGCACGATGGCAAAATAGACCACCGTGGCTACGATCAGAAACGAGATGGCGGCGTTGAAGAAGTTGCCCACCTTGATGTGCCCGCTGCCAATGTTCACGACTACAGCGCTGAAGTCCGGCTTGCCCACTGTGGCCGCAATCAGCGGATTGAGTACGTCGCCCACCAGCGACGTTACGATGGCGTTGAAGGCCGCGCCGAGAATGACGGCGACGGCCAGGTCAACTACGTTTCCACGCAGAATGAAATCGCGAAATCCCCTGAACATATCTCCCTCCTGAGTTTGGCCTGTAATGCCATGAACCGGACCCGCGAGGGCCGCGTTCTCGAACATCCTACACGCCGGCAGCGGCCCCGGTTAGGAGCCGGGTCAGGAAAGCTCTGGATAAGTTTGATTTTGAAGCAGCGCGCATTATTCCACGCGGGTAAAGCCGCCGCGTATCAGCTTTCGAAGTTGCGGCCCGGGCGCAGGACTTCCAGATGTTTGGTATCGAGCGGATCGGGATCGTCGTAAGCAGGCAACACCGGTAACCCTTGCCGCAGACCGCTCCAATCCTCCGCCAACACAATACTGTTTTGGGGATTCCCCGGCTGATAGCGCGCTGAGCAGGGAAAGCCCACCCGCACATGAGCCGCATCCACCACGCCAGGCATATCCGTAATGTCCTGGGAGGACTCGTAATCCACGCCGCCAATGCGATATTTGTAAACCAGCAAAGTGAGGGTGCGGCCTGATTCGTCCTTCTGTCTTGGTGGGGCATCCACCTCACAGATGTCCAGCAACATGCCATCCACCAGCCTCCCGGATTGGGACAGAAACAGGCGGCGCGCCCGCTCCCGTTCTTCCGGCGTGGGGCCCTTATGCAGCAGCAGCCAGAACCCCGCCACCAGGAGCACGACCACGAAGGCCGCTGTGGCAGAAATCTCCCAGGCGTGTGGGTTGTGAAGGATCATTGTAGTTGGAACTCGTTCCCCAAAGCTTTCATTCTCGAGTCCCTTTCTTAAGCATACCGCAGTCAGACTCGGGCTTGAGCGGGTTGGCTTTATGGCCGGTTCCGGTTGCAGAACGCCGCTGCCTGCCTCTCGCGCTGCGATATACTCGTGACTGCATCATGAAGGAGTTCCGGCCTGCCGGACGCTTCATTTCCGGAGGTTTTCCCTTGGCTTCGCGTACGAATTCCAAAGCGGTACAGCATTCCCGAATTCGCGGCCAGTCTCATAGCCGGATTCGTTCGACAACGGTGATCTGTGTCCGACGCAACGGTCAGGTCGTAATGGCCGCGGATGGGCAGGTCACGCTCGGCGATCACGTGCTGAAACACTCGGCTAAAAAAATTCGCCGGCTTTATCAGGAGAAAATCCTCGCCGGGTTTGCCGGTTCCACGGCCGACGCCTTCTCGCTCTTTGCCCGCTTCGAGACGAAGCTCGAGCAGTACGCCGGCAACCTCAACCGCGCAGCCGTCGAACTGGCCAAGGACTGGCGCACTGACAAAATGCTGCGCAATCTGGAGGCTCTGTTGGTGGTCGCCGATGCCCAGCAGACATTTCTTATCTCCGGCTCGGGAGACGTCATCGATCCTGACGAGCCGCTGGCCGCCATCGGCTCCGGCGGTCCGTATGCCACTGCCGCCGCGCGCGCGCTGATGGAAAACACCACCCTCACCGCCCGCGATATCGCCGAAAAAGCCATGAAAATCGCCGGCTCCATCTGCATTTACACAAACGACCACGTCACCATTGAGGAGCTTTCGAACTGAAAACTGATGATGGCGCGGAAGGAAAACCATGGCAGGATACTCTGACACACCCTTGCTGAAGAAACTCGGAATCAAGGATGGTCAGAATGTCCTTCTTCGCAACGTGCCGTCCGGGCTGCCGGAAGAGTTAAAAGGACTCTCAAGAACGAAACAGGACAAGAATCTCGATGTCGTATTGCTTTTTGCCAATTCTGCCGCGGCGTTCAAAGTAGAGTTCGGAGCGCTGACGCAAGCCGTCCGCGCCGATGGCATGATTTGGGTTGCGTGGCCGAAGAAATCTTCGGGCGTTCGCACTGATTTGACTGAAAGCGTGATTCGCGACTACGCGCTCAGAACACATTTCGTAGACGTAAAGGTCTGCGCGATTGACGATACCTGGTCGGGACTGAAATTTGTAATCCGCAAGGAACTCCGAAAGTCCCTTGCCGCTGGGACAAACTAGGAATTCAGAACTGGAAACGCATGGCAATTTATTTACCCGCATCCGCTGAAGAACAAGACGTCTCGCTCGACGAGCTGACGCCGCGCGAAATTGTCACTGAACTTGACAAGCACGTCGTCGGCCAGAAGGCCGCCAAGCGTGCCGTGGCCATCGCGCTCCGCAATCGCCAGCGACGCCAAAAGCTTCCTCCCGACGTGGCCGACGAAATCATGCCCAAGAACATCATCATGATTGGGCCAACAGGCGTGGGCAAAACCGAGATAGCGCGCCGCCTGGCCAAGCTGACGGGGTCGCCGTTTCTAAAAGTCGAAGCCTCCAAGTTTACGGAGGTCGGTTATGTCGGCCGCGATGTCGAGTCCATGATCCGCGACCTGGTCGAGGTTGCCATCGACATGGTGCGCGAAGCGCGCCTTGAGGAGGTGGAAGACCGCGCCGAGATGAACGCCGAAGAGCGCCTGCTCGACGTGCTGCTGCCCCCTCCACCGCCGACACCGCCCGCGCAGGAAGGCCAACTCACGCTGCCCGGCACGGAGAGTTATCAGCGCTCCCGCGAAAAAATGCGCCAGCAATTCCGTGAAGGCAAGCTCGATGAGCGCCAGGTCGAGTTGGATGTGCGCGAGCGCGGAATGCCGCAGTTCGGCATCATCAGCAATCAGAACCTCGAAGACATGGAGATGAACCTCAAGGACATGCTGCCCAACATATTCGGCGGCGGCTCCAAGAAACGCAAAATGAAAGTCTCCGATGCATTCGATTATCTCGTCGATGAAGAAGAGGGCCGGCTCATCGATATGGATTCGGTGAACCGCGCAGCGGTCGAGCGCGTCGAATCCAGCGGCATCATTTTCCTTGACGAGATAGACAAGATCGCCGGTCGCGAAGGCGGCCACGGACCTGATGTTTCGCGTGAAGGAGTGCAGCGCGACATTCTACCTATCGTCGAAGGAACCACCGTAAATACGCGCTACGGCATGGTGCGCACCGACCACATTCTCTTCATCGCCGCCGGCGCATTCCATGTCTCCAAGCCCAGCGATCTTATTCCTGAGCTTCAAGGCCGTTTTCCCATCCGCGTAGAACTGAAGTCGCTCACTGTAGATGATTTCCTGCGCATCCTCACCGAGCCCAAGGCTTCGCTCACCAAGCAGTATTCAGCCTTGTTGGAAACCGAGGGCGTGAAGCTCGAGTTTTCTCCGGAATGTCTGCGCGAGATGGCGGAGTTTGCCTTCAAGGTGAATGAACAAACCGAAAACATCGGTGCGCGCCGGCTGCACACCATCATGGAGCGCGTACTCGAAGACGTGAGTTTCCTCGCGCCCGACGTGGCCCGCCGCGCTCCCAACGAAGAGGCTGCCGCTGCGTTGCAAGAGGCCATCAAGAGCGAGTCTTCCACGCCCCTTCCTTACTCGGAGCGCCCCGCCGCCGCAGGCACCGAGAAGGTCTTCCTAATCGACGCCGAATATGTCAAACAGATGGTCGCTTCGGTAGTAAAGGATCAGGATTTGAGCCGGTACATTCTCTAGAGAAATTTCTCAGTGGGCGCATGATTCCGGGTGCCCCATCCTTGCGACGTTTTTGTTTTTGCGGCATCGGGGTCCCCAACGACAGGTCTTCGTCGTTGGGGTGATCTAGGGTGGGATAGCACGATGAATGTATCCATAAGACATTACAAAATACAGGTGAATCGTTACCGTGATGTCCTCGACTTCTCCTCGCAAAGCGCTTCCAGCTTGCGAAGGTTTTTGAGCATCTCGCCGAGCGCCGTCTTTCCAACCTCCCGCTCAAACTCCTTTTGCAGCTTGTCGAAGATGCCAATCACGCGCACGGCGCACTTCTTTCCCTGCGGCTTCAACGTAAGCTGATAGGCGCGCGCGTCCTCTGGATCGATCTTTCTCTGTAGTAGCCCCATGGCCTCCAGAGACGAAACGCAATGGCTCACATTGCCCCGCGTCGTTCCAAATGTCTCCGCTAACTGCGACGGCATCACCGGCCGCGGCGCTTCAAAAAACATGGCCGCCAGAACCATCCCTTCCAGAAAATTGAGGCTGTCCGCGGCCAGCGCCTGCGCGGCCAGCGATTCAAACCTACGTGCCGCGCGGTTGACTGCGAACATGGGGCTTTCATGCAGAAAAGCATCGATCCGCATCGTTTTGTCCTGATGGTTTACCAGCTCAACTATTCACAACAATATCAAATCATCCTTGCCGATCAATACCTTTGCGCTGAAAATGAACAGGAAAGCCAACCTATGCCTACTTTGAATTCGATTCCTATTGCAGCCGCCCTCTTGCTCGCAGCCTGCGCGCAATCAGCTTTCGCACAAGCCGCTCCGGCTGCTCAATCTGCCCCGTTGCCCCATCCCTCTGAGACCATGGTGGTCCTTGGCTCGCCCGTGCCAGTCCCCTTGGCCGAGTCTCCCGCCTCTGTAGTCGTGCTGCCGGTCGAAGACAAAGCCCTCC
>JBAPYY010000620.1:0-4501 GCA_049284975.1 Occallatibacter sp. | reverse complement strand
CGATAAGATCGGGATCGCTGGCCGGAATTCTGTCGGCGTTTGTGAATCGCTTAGCAACGAGATCGAAGCCGGCGCACGCAAAAAAGTTGGCAGCAAAATTGGAACGGGCCGCGCGCATTTTCGCATCCCCGAATTCGGCCAGCAACACGCGCGGGGTCTTGCCGGTTTTCGCTGCGTGACGTTCCGTGCGCAGGCGAAGCTCCTCGTACATCCTCGCGCCGCGCCGTCCGCAGGAGATGCGCGATGCATCAATTCGTCCCAATGCTCTTTCGGAGATATTGGCGTGCTGACTTGTTCCGGTAAAAATGCGGCGGCGCGACGCCACGGCCTTTTCTTTGGCGGCCAGAGATTTTTCCAATGCTCGAGCAATGAGCCCATCCGCCAAAGCCTTCCGATAACCACCGGCGGCTTCAATCGCCTGCATCGATTTCCAACCTTCGCGGGCAATGAAATCGGTGATAGCTTCCAGACAGTACGATCCAGCGCCGGGATCGGCCACTCGTGATAACAGCGCCTCTCGCTTGAGAATGATCTGCGTGTTCCGCGCAAGCCGGCGGCTGGCCTCATCCGGCGCTTTGTAACACTCATCGAAGGGCGCGACGGTGATAATGTCTGCGCCGCCCAGTGCCGCCGACATGGCCTCAGTGGTTGAGCGAAGAATGTTGATGTGAGGATCGTAGATAGTCTCGTTCCATCGCGAGGTGCGCGCATGAATTCTTGCCTTGGCGCTCTCTCGGCTTCCGCCAAAACTTTCCACTGCTTGCGCCCACATCATGCGGAAGGCGCGCAGCTTGGCGATTTGAAAAAAATAGTTGGCGCCCATGGAAAATGAAAATGTAATCGAAGCCGCTGCGCGATCGGCGTCCACAAGTCGCTCTTGCATCCCAGCCAGAAAATCAGTTGCTGCCGCCAAGGTAAATCCAACTTCCTCAACAGCGGTTGCTCCCGACTCTTCAAACTCTTCACCATGAATTGTGAAGGGTACAAGCGCAGTCGGCGCAGCGGCGATAACTTCCGCCGCAAAGTCAAGATCAGTCAGCGGATTCCATCCTGTGGATACCGGGGCCAGCCTTTTCCGCGCTTTTAGCCTCTCTATCAAAAGGCGAAGCTGCGGCACCCCGGCGTTTTCTAAATGCACTGGAATCTCGTCGAGATTGGCGAGCAGAAGATTCAGGTCCGAAATATTTTCGAGGTTGGCACCAGTGAACGCGATTTCTCCTGCTCCGGCAAGCACCGCGCTGTGCGCAGCGCGATTGGCTTCTTCACAATCGACAGCATCGATCTCTTCCCGTATGCGCCAATCGCCTGTTGAGCGAGCCCCGCGCGCATAGGGAAATGCGCCGGGCCGCGCGTCAGGAAATTCCAGACCCGCGACATCTTCAGCCCTGTAGTAAGGCTTGACTGCGAGCCCTTCCTCTGTCTGCCAAATCAGTTTCGCGGCGTAGTCAGCGCCCTTCAGGTCCTTGCGGATGAGTTCCTCCCACGACTGAGTGCTGGCGGGAGGAAATTCCTGGAGAAGATGATCGGTGTCCATATTTCTTCACTAGCTTTCAGGGTCTTCGACAATTTCGATGAGGAACCCAAAGGGATTGTCGGTTCTCGACTTGGGATGAACAAAGAAGACCGTGGTTCCGCGCGAGCCCTTGCGGGGTGCTTTGTCGATAAGTTGAAATCCGCTGGCCTTCATTGCGTCAAACGCCTGTTGCGCGCTCTCAACACGGAAAGCGAGATGTGCCAAACCGCCGCGTCCGCCGTTTCTCTCGATCAGTTTTTGAACCGGAGAATCCGCCGTCAATGGCTCGAGCAACTGAATCAGGTTAGGGCCGTCGCCGATGCGCAGTAAAGCTTCGCGCACCTGATCGACTCCCAGCACTTCTTCCCGATGAACTTCATGGAAGCCCAGCATTGCGTAGGCCTCAACCTGGCGGTCTAACTCGCCCTGCTTTACGGCGATGGCTACGTGGTCTACAAACTTGATACCCGGAACAAGTTTCAAATCTTCATCAACACTGCTCATTGGCTGCCTTTTGATTGAGGGTGAGGGCGGGTTAAGGCAATTACTCGAACTCAACCACAACCTGATTCACTTTTACTGAATCGCCCTGTGCCACGCGCACACTCTTTACTTTTCCCGCGTTGGACGCTGTAACATTCGTTTCCATCTTCATGGCTTCAAGCACCATGATCAAATCGTTGGCCTCAATGGCCTGTCCCGTCTCAACGTTAACTTTGATGACGATGCCCGTTACGGGGCTGCGGCAAAGTTTGTCTTCGGTTGCATTTTCCTCGGCCACCGGGGCCGGAGCATTCGCGCTTGCCACAGGCATTGACTGAACCGTCGCGTGAAGCGGCTGGTACGGCCCATAACTCGGCTGGCGCTGCATCGTGTCATCTTCCAAGACTTCGACTTCAGCCTCGTACGTCTTTCCGTCGATTGAAATCTGGAGCTTCAAGTTACGAATTCCTTCCCTGAAAAAACTTTCTTGCTGCCTCAGCTTCTCGACCGGAAATTGTGCGAGGCTTGAACCGAAACTCGCCCTTGCTGAGACCACGGATTTACAACTTCGTAAGGCGACTGCAAAACCTTTGCGGAGCGAATGCGAACTTTCTTGCCTAGAAACGCGGTCACGGCCGCGGCAATCACCACCAGCACTTCCGGTGTGACTTCCGCTTTCTCCGCATGCGCCGCATCGGCTTTGCCTGTTGACAGAGGAGCAGTTGCCGACGGCAATTTCGCAGCCGCGGTCAACTCATCTATGCGAGCCTGCAATGCTTTGACCGCGCCAGCAAGTTCGCCCAGTTGGCGCTCTGTCGCAAATTGCCGCTCGGACAAAGCCCGAATCAAATCTGTCAAAATAACTGTCACTTGCGGCTCCTTATAGGGGAATCAATCCGTGTTTCTTGGGAGGACGCAGCTCCCGTTTGGAGTGCAGCGATTGAAGCGCATCCGCCAGATATTTCCTGGTCTCAGAGGGATCGATGATGTCATCGACCAATCTACGGCCAGCCGCCACATAGGGGTTTGAAAACGTCTCGCGATACTCGTCCACCAACTCCTTGCGCCGGCCTGCTTTGTCTTCGGCTGCATCGATCTCGCGCCGGAAAACAATCTCTGCCGCGCCCTCTGCGCCCATCACCGCGATCTCAGCAGTGGGCCATGCGACTACGCGGTCCGCGCCCAGGTCCTTGCAACACATGGCGATATACGCGCCGCCATAGGCCTTGCGCAATACCACCGTGAGCTTGGGAACTGTAGCGGACGAGTATGCAAACAAGAGCTTCGCGCCGTGACGAATGATGCCGCCGCGCTCCTGATCGACGCCGGGCAGAAAACCCGGCACATCCACAAACGTAATCAGCGGAATGTTAAACGCATTGCAGAAGCGCACAAATCGCGCCGCCTTATCGGAGGCATTGATGTCGAGCACGCCGGCCAGGAAATTCGGTTGGCTGGCGATAATGCCCACCGGACGGCCTTGCAGGCGACCAAAGCCGATAACAATGTTCGGCGCGAAGCCCGGCTGAATTTCAAGAAAATCACCATAGTCAACAACGCGCGTAATTACGCTGCGCACGTCGTAAGCTGCCTTGTTATCTACCGGGACAATGGCATTCATCTCCGGATCAGACTCGATAGGCATATTGAATGGCGCGCGAGGCGCATCTTCAACATTATTGGACGGCATGAAGCTGAGCAGCCGTCGGCAAAGTTGAACCGCTTCATCGTCGTTTTCGGCGATGAGGTGAATAACACCTGAGTTATTCATTTGGGATACGGGTCCGCCCAACTCTTCCGCGCTGACCACTTCGCCAGTAACCTGCTTGATCACCAGCGGCCCGGTGATGAACATCCGCGCCGGCCGAGTTTGAATGATGAAATCGGTAAGCGCCGGGCTATAAACAGCGCCGCCCGCGCACGGTCCGCATATCAGGGAAATCTGCGGCACCATTCCCGAGAGCATTACATTGTTGTAGAAGACGCGGCCATATCCGGCCAGGCTGTCTATGCCTTCCTGAACGCGCGCGCCGCCGGAGTCATTGATAAAAACGAATGGGCTTCCTGTCTTGAGAGACAGGTGCATCATGTCGACAACTTTGTCGTTATGCGTCTCGCCGGCAGAGCCTCCGCCCACGGTAAAATCCTGGCTGGCCAGGTGCACCAGGCGCCCGTTGATGTTGGCGCATCCTGTTACCACGCCGTCGGCGGGCATCTCTTTTCCGGCCATCCCAAAATAAGTTGAGCGATGAAGAGCAAACAGTCCAATCTCCTGGAAACTGCCTGGGTCCACCAGCCTTGCCACGCGCTCGCGCGCTGTCAGCTTGCCGGACTCGTGCTGCTTCTCGATGCGCTCCTTGCCGCCGCCGAGTATAAGCTTCGCGCGCTTCGCATTAAGCGCGGAAATCTTCTCAGCCATTGTTTTCTTCTGACTTTCTGCTTGCTTCGCCATCCCTGCTCCTGAACCCTTCGGTATGAATACGTTCTATTTTTCGGGAGCCACGC
>JBAPYY010000619.1:0-1936 GCA_049284975.1 Occallatibacter sp. | reverse complement strand
TGCCCTTCTGAGGTGACGTTGCCCGAGGCGGTTACCGTCACCGACCCGAGTATGTTGGATATGTTCCCGACCAGGTCGATCTCGGGAGTCGTGCAATTCTCAGTGCCGGCGGGGTTCCCCGGAGAGCCGGCCGTGAAGGTGCTGCTGATGTTGATGGTCGGTGCGTTTCCGGCCTGGGCCGAGATGATCTTTCCCGAACCCGACACGCCCGCCACACTCGAAAGATCGGTGATCTGGGCGGTATTGAAGGTGACATCGCCGCCCGCTTCGTCCGATATGTCGATGTCGCTGATGCGCAGGTCGGCGGCGGTCGAATTCGTGATGTTCACCGCGACATTGCCCACCGCGCTGAGGGTTCCGTTCATCGTCAGCTTGGAGCCCACGATGTTGATCGTTCCCTCCTGCGCGGAGATGTCGCCTACCGTAACAAACTGGGCGGCGTAAGCCGTAGAGTAGATCGTTGTCCCGCTCTGGGTTGTGGACAGCCCCATTGAGGTCATCTGCGCCTCTACATAGTCGAGCTGTTGCAGGTAGCCGTCGTAAACCGTCGCATCTCCCTGGTATGCCTGCATCACCTCCAGCAGATAGTTGTACTGATTCACAAGATCGGCGCCGAGGTTTTCGGTTGTGGTCGTAAAGTCGTTGTTGCCTGGGGCAGCAAGTGTGCCGCCATAAACGATGTCGCCATTCGCGTCGTAGGAGATCGTGAGGGTTTGAATATTATTCCAGCCGACTTCGATCTCGCTGTTGGCGCCCACGGTAACCGTGCCATTTGCGGTCTGGGTCGAAGTGCCGCCGGTATCGGCAGAGCCAGTGATGTCGGTTAGCCAGTTTGTGCCTTTGTAGTAGGAGGTAATGATCGAATCTCCGTCAAGCTGCGTGACCAGGTTCGCATCCTTGGAGGTGAGCAGATTGCTATTCTGGCCGATGTTGATGCTTTCATTTTGGATGGCTGCGCCATATGCGCTGATTGATGAAATCGGAATGGCGCAGCCGTTCAGCTCAGTCGCATAATCATTGATGACGAAACTGTTCATCGGGCCATCGGGGCCGAGCTGACCGGCGTAGAAGTTCAAATTTCCCTGGGCCGTGATGTTGGTGTTGTCGCCAACATTCACCTCATCGTCGGTTTGCATGGTGGCCTGAGCGTCCATGGAGGCCACCGAGGCGAGTCCGTAGACGTGCGCGTCCGGCGTCACGCTGATGTTGCCCGTGTCGCACGTTTCAAGATCGATAGCTCCGACCGTGGAAATCGTGTCGTTGTTGCCAATGCCCGCGTAGGCCTGGTTGGTATTTGCATTGATCCAGTCGACGACTCCCGATCCGACGATCGCTCCGCCGGAGTCAAGGAGCACCGAGTCAGTGGCCACAATGTTGTTCATGGCGCTCAGAACGAAATCGCCCGGCGCGGAGGCACTGCCGTTCTCGTCGATCGTCACATAATCGTTGATGAGTGCGTGCGTGTAGTTGGAGATGGACGTCTCGCTCTCGGCCGCAGAGCCCTCGATCGCTCCGCCGGATCCCGCATCCACGTTGTATTGGCCTGAGGGAACGAGGTTCTTGTTGATGTTGTTCTCCGCCGTCACATCCAGATTCTGCGTGGTGATTTTGGAGTAGGACCCGATGATCGCTTCCGTGGTGGAGTTGATCGTATTGATTGCCCAGGAGCCGCTGAAGCCCACTGCGGAGGCCTGGATCGTGTCGGTCTGACTGTCGAAGTTCTCCGTGTGCGTGGCGTTGACCGCCAGCGACGACACATTCAGCGTGGTCTGCGGAGCACCGCTGGTTCCATCCTGCAAGTAGGCCCGGGTGACCGCGTCCACATTGACGTTGGCCACGGCGCCTTCGCCGGCTATTAGCCCTCCGCTTCCAGCCGTCGACTTCGCAAAGCTGGTGTCGGTGCTGTTGGCCGCAATGGAGACGGAAGGACCGGCGG
>JBAPYY010000618.1:0-1951 GCA_049284975.1 Occallatibacter sp. | reverse complement strand
CGATTGTATGGTGTTGTTATAGGCAACTACCCTTGTATTCCAGACCTGGTGAAGATCGTTCAATCCTCCCTGCGCATTGACCAGTCGATTAGTAAAGCTATGCGCTTGCGGATCCAGCGAGCCTCCGGGCTGTAGCGCGCCGGAATGCATCAGCGTACGGCCCGAGGCGTCTTTAGCCTCGAATTCGACCCAACTCTCGTAAAAGTCGCGCTGTTCGGGAACAAGACTATGAGCGATGCCCTTATTCTGAATCACGATGGAAACGGTGATATTGTCGCCGGGTGCGATTTCGAACGGCGCGCTGCCAAGCGGCGCATTGATTTTGTCTCCGTTGCGCTCGACTCCAAAGATGTCAACATTCAAGACTCCGTTGCGCAGAAAGGCTACGGTTTTCTCCATCTGCGCCTCGTAGCTGTAATACTTTGACAAGACGGTATTGGCTCCTAGCCATCGATGCGACGCCAGCTTTCCGTCCTTGGCGCCATAGTCCGGTAACTGAATGTCTTCCTGCTTCATGTGGCAGGTCTGGCAAGTGGAGACTTGGTCCTTGACATAGAAGGGAAGCGGAGATTGTTTGGCGAATGAAGAAAGCTGCCACTCATCGTAAAGAAAAATGGCACGCTGCCACTTATAGTCATTCAGCGTTCGGGGCAATGCGGCCTTGTGGCACGCAGAACAGAATTCGCTGGTGTGGTAGAAGTCCTTCATCACTGCTTTGGAGTGCCGGTCGAGGTGAGCCAGTATTTCCTTGTCAGAGACTTCGCCGTAGATTGGCTTTCCGTTTTGGTCAACCATAACCGCCGGTTGAGCGAGCACATAGCTCCCGGTGCCGCGCGTATTGACTTGTTGAATTGAGTGGCATACCGAACAGGTTATGCCGTCCGCGTCGAAACTGCGATTCACAGGAGAGTGCTGAGTCATAGCGCCGGAAGTTAACGCGATGGGGTTGTGGCACCCTTCGCAGTGACGCGCATATTCGACGCCTTTCCCCTTCATAAGCATATTGACATTCTTGACGTACCAGGGAGCACGGAAAGAGTTTGCATGTACGCTCTGGCGCCACTCAGCGTGCGCTTCCTGATGGCAGTGGCCGCAATATTGTGCTGTTGGAAAACTTTTGGGATTGATGAACTCGCCTGTGTCTGTAAGAGCATTGGAGGGGAGAAACGGCTGGTCCACGCCAAAGCGAGAATTGTAGTGCTCTTTGACAGTCTGCGAATAAACTGCTCGATCGGTCGCATCCGGCGCGTCGTCAGTCGCATAGGCTCGCCCCGCGTGCCACGACATCCAACCAAAACACACTGCCGTCGCAAACGTGAGGACGCCGGCTATGCGAAGAGTGCGATGGGCGAACAGCGCGGGTGAGATTGCGATGCTCTTGAGCTTCATAGGGGCTAGACCTCCGGCGTTGAAAGGGGAAGACTTTCCACGAGAAATAGAGGGAGATGGAAACGGAACCACGGACGACGCGCTCTAGAGTTCCATTCCTTGTCCCTCCGTCAGGGTTACGATGCGGTCAATCTGTGGAGCCGCGAAGCGCTCTTTGGCGCCGCTGGGCCAATGCACTTCAATCTCGTCAATGGCTGTGGTGTCGCCCAGACCAAAGTGCAGTCGCGGATCGCTTGTGGATGCATAACTGCCACCAGAGATAACATCGCCGCGCTGTCTCATGTTGTTGGCGGTGACAAAAACGGTGGCGCCGACCGCGTCACGAGGGCTCTTCTGACCGCCAATCAGCTTGAACTCGATCCAATGATGTTTGTCAGGTGACACGTTGCGCAGCAGCGCCGGAACGCCATCTAGGTTATTGATGACCACATCGAGTTTGCCATCGTTGAATAGATCGCCTACGGCCAGACCGCGGCCAACGTAGGTTTGGGCGAGCGCCGTTCCCTCGACGGCGGGCACCAGCTCGAACTGTTTGCCGCCGATGTTATGAAGGAGCAAAGGA
>JBAPYY010000617.1:0-6680 GCA_049284975.1 Occallatibacter sp. | reverse complement strand
GTAGACAGGACTGGAAGTAAGCGTTGAACGTCCGCGCCCTGTCTGTACCATTCTGTCAGCCGGTGAACTGCGAATGTGTGGCGCAGATCGTGAAGGCGCGGCTGGAAGTATGAACCGTCATGACGTTTGACGCCTGCGATCTCTCGCAAGCGAGCGAAGCTGGCGGTGACGACTTGGCCGCTGAGAGAACTGCCGTTCTTCGCTTGAAAAAGTGGATGATAGTGCTGGTTTCGTCGCCCGGGAAGTTGGATGCATTGCTGGATGAGATTCGCGACTTCCGGTCCGAGCGGCACGAGGCGCGACTTGTAAAACTTTGTATCTCGTATCCGCTGCTGCGGCGACAGAAAGCGCTAATTGGGTTTTCCCCGAGCCAGCGGGGCCTTCGAGCAGTAACGGCTTCTGGAGCTTCGCGGCCAGGAAGACAACCTGGGTCATCACGGGGTCGATGAAGTAGCCCGTCGCAGCGAGCTTGCTGGAGAGGTCTTTGAGGGAATCAAACATCTGCCACTCCACGCGCTTTGGTTGAGATCGCCATTCGGCCTCCTCGAACGCTGAGACAGAATGAAGTGGTCTCGAAACTCGGTCAAATCGGGTTCCGATTCCCCTCGGCGCAGAGACCGGCAGAGCGGGCAGGAGTCGGCGTCAATTTGACCGAGAATCGAATTCGACCCAAGATTTCCACATCCGCCGGGTGAACCGGCCCGGACAACACAGGTTTGGAGGAAATGAAGTTATGGGATCTGTGCTTGCTTTAAGAGAGTTGGAGATGGTCGATCCCCTTTTGACCGCCGAGGATGTCGCCCAAAGGCTAAGGGTTAGCAAGGACTGGGTTTGGGATCACTCCTCGCGCAGATTGCCGTATCTGCCGGTCATTCGCATGAGCGACGGCGCCCTGCGTTACCGGGCGAGCGGGATCGAAGAGTTCCTGAATGAGCGTGAACGGGCCGCCTCATTACGGCGCAAACGCCGGTAAAATGGGAACGGCCACTTGTTCCCTCCACACAGAAATTGAGGAACAAATGGGAGTCTCATATCAGAAAGGATGGGTCCGGTCTCGGGGAAAGAAATGGCATGGTTGTTTTCGGCGCCCCGAGCTTGACCCTCAAACCAACGAACCCAAACTCGTCACCCATTCCTTTGTCATGGGGCTTAGGGCAGAGATGTCGAAGTCTCAGGCCCGGGAGAAGCTGGAGGACGAGATCGCCAAACTGGGCGGACACTCGACGGGGGATCAAGCCGTCGTCAACGGTGCAGTCACCTTCGAGTGGTTCGTCAAACATCGCTACCTGCCCCTGAAGGAGGGGGACTGGAGGGAGGAGACTGCCAAGGTCAAAAAGTATCTGATCCAGGCAGACCTCGTCGACGCGTTCCGCGATTACAGGCTGGAAAACTTCGACAAAGTTATCCTTCAGACCCATCTCAATAAGCTGGCGAAGATTCATTCAAAGGACAGAGTGTTGCAGATCCGGTCCTATATGCGAGCCATCTTTGCGGAGGCAGTCGACCAGGACTTTCTTGCAAAGGATCCCGCACGCACCGTCAAACCTCCCGCGAACCTGCGGGATGTGGACAAAACCGTACTCACCTGGGACCAGCTTCGCGCGGCTTTAGAGATGCTTGGCGATATCAGTCTTCGGGACTGGATTCTGATGAAGCTCGATATGTCGAATGCTCTTCGGCCCAGCGAGCTGTTTCCGCTGCGGTGGCGTTGCTTCCTCGAAGAGACGCGGATTCTGGATATCCAGGAGACCGTCTACAAAGGTAAGGTCCGCTCTTTCGGCAAAACCAAGGGAAGTCTCACCAAGGTTCCGATCGCTGAGGTTTTGGCGAACGAGATCATGGATTATCGAGAGGAATGCAGGATGAAGGGCAAGGACACGTCTCTGGACGCATTTATGTTTCCGGGACGTTTTGGCGGACCGATGGATTCGAGCAACTATCGTCATCGCATGCTGCACAAATTGGCCAGAGAACTGGATTTGCCGAAGCTGACATTCCAGGTCATCCGTCGCACCATCGCTACGCTTGGCAAAACCAAGGGTCACGTCAAGGATATTCAGGGCATGATGCGGCACTCCAAGGCCTCGACGACAACGGACGTCTATATGCAGTCGCTCGAACCGGAAGTGCGTATGGCCATCAACTCGATCTATTCCGAGTTGGTTGGTACGGGCACCAGCGGGCCTACTCCTGAGCGGCCCGCTACGTTTGGCCCGAATGCGGCAGGACGGGAAGCCGATCACGGGGTTTTCACCCAGGCACGCAGTTCAACGATGGAACCGAAGAATGGTTCAGGAAGAGAGGAAAATCAGACTACTGCGGTGCCGTCGCGCGGAAAGATTTTGCAATTTGCGGGCAAAATGCGGGCAAGCAATTTGGAGGGGGACCGCTAAGTTGTTGAGTTATTTGGTGGACCTGATCGGGATCGAACCGATGACCTCTTCCATGCCATGGAAGCGCGCTCCCAAACTGCGCCACAGGCCCACATGTTGCAAGGGATGCAACTTGTCTATTGTCTCCGCTAAGGCCCAATTCGTCAATCTTTGCCTGCATTTCTGTTCGAAACGCGCCTATGGCCGCCTTCAGAGAGTCGCCGGGCAATGTTCTCGCAACCTCTCCGGAAAGAAAAAACTTGAGTGACCGGGAACACTTGAGGGGTGTTCCGGTGTCTAAGATAATGGAGGGCGCAGGGCACCGGTCTTGAAACCAGTGTCCGTCTCCTGCGCACTCCGATGCAGTATTGGTTTTCCGGCGGCGTCTTTTGAGCCGCTGGAGCGAGTGGGCGCAACTTGAAGCAGGGTTTTCCACCGGCGCGAATTTGGCTGGTGCCAAGACTGCTTCTGTTGCGGTAAAGTGGGAGGACTCTGGTATGCAGGCGGACCTCACCATGGGCAATCTTGCAAGTGCGCTGACCTTTGAATCCGAAGAGGCGGCTCTCATCCGAGAGCTACAGGCCGGCTCTGAGGAGGCCTTTGCGTGGCTGATTGCGCGCTTCCATCAACCCATCTATTCGCTTCTGGCGCGCGCCGTGCAGGATCGCGACGCCGCTGCTGACATGACCCAAGAGGTTTTTGTAAAAGTCTTCAGGGGTGTCGGCAGTTTTCATGGCGAGTCATCCTTGCGGACGTGGATTTACCGGATTGCTTTGCGCGAGGCCTCAAACCAGAGGCGCTGGTGGACGAGGCACAGGCAGCAGGAAATCCCCATTGAGCAGGAGATGGTCGAGGCCGAAACAGGGCATCCCGTGCTGTTGAAAGAGATGCTGGCGGACCCGGCAGAGTCACCTTACGAGATGGCGTTGCACGAGGAGAACCGGGCGCGCGTCGAGGCGGCTTTGAGCAAGGTGCCCGAGCCGTTCCGCTCCACCCTCATTCTGCGCGACATAGAGGGTTTTGTTTACGAAGAAGTGGCTGAAATGCAGGGCGTGAATCTGGGAACGGTCAAATCGCGGCTGGTGCGGGGACGCGCAGCCTTGAAGGCGATTCTGATGACTCCAGAGGTAAGAGATGATTCTCTAGAGCGTGCGGAAGCTGGTTCTGCCGCGCACACGGATTTCGAGATGGCCCTGGGTGAGGAGGCGCGATGAACGACTGCAATGCAATGCAGACAAAGTTTACCGAGTACCTTGACGGTCTTCTGAGCGGACGCGAGATGCAAAGCGTCGCAGCGCACATGGCGCAGTGCCGTGCGTGCGCCGAGGACTGGAAATCTCTTCAGAAGATGCAGGCTTCGTTGGCCGTGCTGGGTCCCGTACCTGAGCCGGATGATTTGCTGTTACGTATTCGCGTGGCCATCAGCCACGAGCGGGCCCGTCGGCGCCACACCGCTCTCCACGCCATGAATCTGGCATGGAGAAACACCGTGGGACCCTTCCTGCTACAGGCCGCTGCCGGCTTTGCGTCAGCCGTGCTGCTGTTGGGTACCGTCATTGTGCTGGTCAGCATGTTTGCCCAGCCTGAGAGTGCTCAGGCCACAGCGGACGAGCCGCTGGGGATGGCTACCGCTCCGCGGTTCCTCTATCTGTCGAGCGTGGTGGGCGGAAATCCCATCGGCGACGTCTCGGTTCCTGTCGTTATCGAAGCGTACGTTAACCCCCAGGGCCAAGTTTACGACTATCGCATCGTCTCCGGTCCTGTCGATCAGACCACCCGCGCGCAGGTCGAGAACCTGCTCTTGTGGAGCCGCTTCGAGCCGGCGCGCCGCTTCGGACAACCCGTCCCAGGACTGGCCGTTCTGTCCTTCTCCGGTGTCTCCGTCCGCGGATAATCCGCTGCGAAGCCCGCAGTCAACAGAACTGGCGGAGCGAGTTTTTGCAAAATAGCCAACCGCATCACGATCAACCGCAGCCCGCGGTGGTTACCCCTGCCATCCGCCGCCGCAGTTCCGCCCCCGCAGTGCAGCTGCGAAAAAACTTTGATTCACGACTGGTTGTGTTTTGACCAGCTTTGCTGGATTACCAATAAATTGCCTGCAAGGCTTTGAGAATAAATATGGCACCCGAAAAGCAGGGCCGGGAGCAAGGAGAGGCAAATGCCCGCTTCCTTGTTTCTGGTTCGCTCTTTAATAGTGCACTGGCGGAAGTTAATTTTATGTAGACCAAGCGCCAGTACCGGGGCGGGCAGGAGGGAGCCCTATCGGCCTCTGCTTCTGGAATGACTTTGTAGAATCGCTCTAAGAAGTTCTATTTCATATATATGCGAGATTTGCCACCAACCAGGAAGAATAGCCAGCCACATTCTATTATGGGCGTTTTGCACCCTCTCGCTCAACTTTCGCCCTATTTTCCCCTTTCGCTAGAAAGAGATATGAGTCTACGCTAATCATGCGCAATTATGCGCAAGAAAGAGGAATCCCCCGTGAGAAATTCTGTGCGTTTTTCCTTTACTGCCATCCTGCTCGTTTCCGCCGCTTCATTCGTGATGGCTGCTCCTATTACGCCTGCTCCTATGCCGCAGATGGCTTTTTCCGCTCCTATTACACCTGCTCCGATGCCGCAGATGGCTCTTTCCGCTCCTACCACACCGATGCCGATGCCGCAGATGGCTCTTTCCGCTCCTACCACGCCGATGCCGGTGCCGCAGATGGCTCTCTCCGCTCCTACCACACCGATGCCGATGCCGCAGTAGTTACTCGAGAGCGGCAGTTTGTGCAATTTCCTCTGTTCCTGATCTTTGAAAACGGCGAGAATAGACGTCGAGAGGTGAGTGACCCTGTCGGCGCTTGATTATGTCTTAGTGGCGGCTAGCATACTTGGCGAAGTCGCCTTGTTTGCGATCCTTATGTTCCGGCACAGGTGGAGGGAGTTCCTTGTCTTCACCATATATATGGGCTTCGAGACGGTGCAGAATCCGGCCTTATACCTGATCTTCCAATATGGCTCCGGCAGTTTGTATAAACAGGTTTACTGGTCATCTGTCCTGATCGAGTTCGTCCTCGAACTCGGAATCATCTTCGAGATTGCGCACATCGTTCTGCGGCCCACAGGAACCTGGGTCCGGGATGCCAAAAAGCAGTTCATCCTCTGGGGTGCTGTGGGGGTCCTCTTCGCAGCGGCGCTTCCGTTCCTGGTTACACCTCCTGCCGCGACCTTTCTTCAACGTCTTGAGGTGCGCGGAGACCTTTTCACCAGCCTGGTGATCTGCGAACTGATCGCCGTGGTGACGCGAACCTCCAGAAGTTTGGGCCTGGGATGGCGCAACCATGTGATGGCATTGGGCAACGGTTGGACGGCATGGGCCGTGGCTGCCATCCTGGTGGACGGGCTGCATAGTTACTTTGGTGCTGAGCGGTACTTCGGGGAGCTGGAACACGTCCGAATGGTCGTTTATCTCGGTGTTCTTGGGTATTGGACGGTTCAATTCTGGCTTCAGGAGCCGGCACGGCAGCCGATTTCCCCAGAGTTAAGTGCTTATATACAGGATTTGCACCGGCGCATAAAGAATGACCTTGACACGCTCGGCGTCCAAAGGTAACATTCACTGCGATGACCTTTGCGCTTCCATATCTCGTCTTTGGGGCGTTGTTATGCGGCTTGGCCTTGGTAGTAATCTCGGACCGTCGCTCGTCCCGCAAGATGGCCCAACTCGATTGGCACGATCTCGTCGCCTCGCTGCAGCGGCTGGATATGGCTGAGGTGTCTGTTGTCGCCATCGATTATCTGACGCCGCACCGCGGTCAGATCGATATGGAACCAAAACAGATTTGGGAGTCCCTCGGTGGCTATGAAGGCCTCAAGAGGATGCGCCAGAACGCAGAGATCATGCTGGCTCTGGCCGCCTATGCGCAGCAGTGGAATTTTGAAGAGGCTGTAATCGTGACTGAGCGTATGAGGATGGATGCCGCTTCTTTGCGCCGAGCCGTCCGCAACGTTGAGTTGGGATTGCTCCCGGCCCAATTGCTTCCGCGCTTCGGCTATTTGCTTCCCCTCCACGCACAGGAAGCGTCATCGGCTTACTATCTCATGCGCCAGCGCCTCCTCGCCCTTTACGAAACCAGCCATGTTTGCCGGTATCCCGCGCTCGCGGCCGCTCTCTAAGGCAAATCGTTCACAAGTTAATGCACGGCAGTTGCGCTTCCTCTCGTTTCCCCTCCTGATGCGTCTAGAATTAAACAGGGTTCTTCATGACGCTCAGAGCACTTCCATCTTCCGCCCTTTTATCGACCGGAGTTTTTTGTCTGTT
>JBAPYY010000616.1:0-9519 GCA_049284975.1 Occallatibacter sp. | reverse complement strand
GTGATGGTGACAAAGCGGGCGTGAAGGCCGTTCATCGCCGTGGCGAGTTCGCGCACATTCATCGCGCCCAGTGGGAGCCAATTCACTCCTCCCTTTTCAACCCAGTGCTCTGTCGTCCCCAGCTTTTCTGAAATGCTTTCAAGCGGACTCATTGTGCGCCTCCAGTGGCGGGGTTCGCGGTTGTGCCTGCGGCAGCCGCAGGCAGTTTGGGAGCGGGCGGTTTGCGTGCAACGGTGTAAGATTTTTTCAACTCGCCGATGGTCGTGTACACGGGCGGACATTCCTCGTCCTGGCTGAGCGCATGGGCCTTGCAGCCTTCCACGCAGCGTCCACAGAATGTGCACTGGCCTGGATCGTAGCTCCAATAGAACTCGCCCTTGCCCGTCTTGAACTCGATGGCGCGCGAGGTGCAGCGCATCTTGCAGATAGCGCAGCCGGAGCAGAGTTCGGGATCGAAGCGCACCAGGCCCCGAAAGCGCTCGCCCACAGCAGGACGCGCGGGAAAGAGCATCGTCCGCGAACCGCCCCACAGGTTCTTCCACAGCATGGTCAGAATGTTCATGCTCTAAACCTCATGAAAAGCGCGGACGCAACGGCCAGTACCGCGAAGATAAGCGTGCAATTCCAGTAGAAACGCACGGTCGTATCGATCTGCAGTCGCGCTGTGGCCGACGCCACCACCGACAAGAGCAGCACGATAAAAAATGAAAGCGCGACGAAGACGAGAGCGGCAACCCACCACAGGGTGAGTTGCGGAGCAATCAGCGTCGCCACCAGACCGGTGGCCGCAACCCATTCCAGCCCATGCGAGAGCTCCCACATGGCTAGCTCTGGTCCGGCGTATTCGGTCATCGGGCCGGAATAAATCTCCTGCTCCGCGTTGGGCAGAGAGAAGGGATTGAGATGGAGTTTCGCGGGCAGGCAAACCAGAATGGCTAGAATGCCCAGCCAACGCAACGGTGAGGCCGGAAGTTGCGCCAATGCATCGAGCCGGAAAGTATGCTGCGAGGCGGCGATGGAGACGATGGCCAGAAGAAAGACCACGTTATACGAAACGCTCAGAACAGCTTCGCGCGCCGAGCCGATTTCTCCGAAGATAGAGCGCGAACTGAATCCCGCGGCGATGATGCACATGGAAGGAACTTCGAGCAACGCCAGCAGCAGGATCAAGTCGCCCTGGAATCCTCCTGAAGCGGGCAACACGGGCAACAGGCCCACCGCGCCTGCCGCCGCCGAAACCGCAATCAGCGGCCATGCCTTCATCAGCATTCCGCCTGCGCCCGTGCGTTGAGGCGTGTCTTTGCCGACCAGCTTGATGAAATCGTAAAACGGCTGCATAAAGGGAGGGCCGATGCGGCCCTGCATCCGCGCTACCGCCTTGCGCTCCACCCAGAGGAAGAACCACGCGGCTGGCACGGCGAATACGAGTCCGGGAAAGATGAGCAGGCGAGCCAAGGATGTAATAAGAATGTTCATGCCTGCACCTCTTTCGCATTGGTTTCACAGCATGTGCAGTTTTTGCATTCGCCTACGATTTCGGGCTCGGTAGCGACGGTGGCCGCCTTGTTGCCTCTCGCAGCCAGGATTTCGGCCGCTTTAGCTACGCCCAGAATGATGGCGTCAGGACGAGGCGGACAGCCGGGAACAAACACATCCACCGGAATATGCAGGTTGAGCGGCCCGGCCAGCGTTCTGCTGTCAATGAAGACGTTGGTCGTCGCAGGGCAGGAGCCAATAGCGATCACCGCTTTGGGCCCGTAGACTTGCCCGTAGACAGTCTTGATGGCCTCGACGGCGTTCTGGGTAACAGGGCCTGTGACACAGAGAATATCTGCGTGCCGCGGCGAACCTTCAAGCCGCACGCCAAGCTGCTCTGCGTCATAACGCGGTGTGAGGCTGGCGATAATCTCAATGTCGCAGCCGTTGCAACTGCCCGAGTTCATATGGAAGAGCCATGGGCTGCGGCGCTGGCAGTAGCACATCAATCGATTCCAGAGCTTCATGGCCTACCCCCAAGCAGCAGTTGCAGTGCGTCCGGCCAGATGCCGGCGGCGAGGACGATCACCACGAGCGCAACGATGGTGGCTTGCAGCAGGAACGGCTCCTTTCGCGGCGGAGAATCAACTGACGGAGGGGTTGGATCGTGTGTCGGCCCCCACCAAATACGGGTCAAAGCCAGCGTGTACGCGATAAGCGCGAAGATGGACGAGATGATGAAAACCGCAGCCAGCGGCCAGCCAATTTGCACTGCCGTCTCGTAGAGTCTCCAGCGTCCGAGGAAGCCCATCGTCGGGGGAATGCCCAGCATGGCCAACATTCCAAACAAGAATCCAAAGGTCGCGACCGGGTAGCGCGCTGCCAATCCCGTTTGCTCGCCGTCGAGTGCGCCGTCGGCCTCCGGGCCGCTGAGGCAGATGAAGAGCAGCGCCTTGGCCAGTGCATGCGTGGCCGCAGCCAGAGCAGCGCCGTAGAAGAGAGTCGTGCCAAGTTCAACACCATGCACACATGTCAGAGCGGTGATGCCAAGAAACAGGAAGCCCACATCCTCGATCGTCGAAAGCACCAGTAATCGCTTAAGACTTTTCTGAGTAAGCATGAGCAAAGATGCAATAAGTGATGTGAGGGCGGCCGCCCAAAACCAAAGGCTGCCAGGAAAAACGGTGCTGAGGCTGTTCGTTGCGCTGCTCATGAACTCGCCAAAAGCAGCCATATCAACCACTGCAATGATGAGGCCTATGACCAGCGATGGAAGTTCATCGGCTAGCGAAAGCAGCCAGAAGAGCATTGGCACAGCAGCCAGCTTGACGACAATACCCGTGATCAGCAGCGCACGCGACCAAGCCCAGTCCTTCCCATCTAAATAGGTCGATAACTGCGTGTTGATAAGTACTTCACTACCCACAGCGCAGAATACGGAAATTAGCACGACAGCTAGATAAGTAAGCTTGGCTGACTTTGTACGCGCAGTGAGCCAGACAAGGACCACTGTGAGCAGCGAGGAAGATTCCAACAGCCCGAGTCGAATCCAGGGATTTGCAACAAAGAGTCCTGCGACCGAGAGCGAGCCAACGATCAACATAAAGGGCCAGAGCGAAATCTTGCCCTTTGCGCTATTGGCTAAAGAAGCAAGAAACAATCCAGTCGCCGCAACTCCAATCGCCGCGATCAAGATGGACGGAATTGGCATCGGACCGCCCGTGTAGGCTCCCGGAGGTGCTGGCACTATCCACTTAACGAAAGCAAAGACCAGCGCGGCAAAGGCAATTACGAGAATTGTGGCCTTGCGCTCCAGCGCAGCAACCACCACGCCCAAACAGCGCGAAACAGCCTGCAACCCGCCCCAAACGCCAAGATAGGCGCGGTCAACTTCGGTCCAGCGGAAAAAATCTTTCCAACTATGCATGAAAATGCTGGAGAAATCTCCGGCTGTAAGCCTACCTTGATCCGACAAAGGTTCGCCGCCAGTAAAGATTCCGCCACCAGCCAATGCGGCGCCTCCGCCACCTGTGACGACTACCGCTGTCGGTCGCGAGGCGTAGGCGAGGGCGTAGATTACTCCGCCTACAACCAGAGAAACCACGGCCAGCACCAGGCCGCCCATGGTCGAGAAGCTGCCCGCATCCGAAGAGAGACCAAACCATGTCACATTTGCCGCGCTGAGCTGCAGCGCTGCCAGGATCGGATTGAGCAGGTAGTTAACAGCCAATTGCGGCGCAATGCCCAGAATGACGCTGCCTGCGGCCATGAATCCCATACCCCAGATCATGGTCGGCGGAGATTCGTGCGCGTCCTTCGTCGCTTCAGTCAGCGGACCGAGGAAGACGGCGCTGGTAGCTTTTGCCCCAAGGAAGACTGTGCCCAGACTGGCTGCCCACGCAACCATCGCTGGAACAGCCCATCCGGCCTGCAAGGCTGCCGCATAAAGCATCCACTTGCTGGCAAAGCCGCTCATCAATGGAATGCCCATCATGCTGCCAATGCCGATCAGCCAGGACAAAGTGGTTTGCGGCATCTTTTGCGCAAGGCCGCCGAGCTTGTTCATGTCACGCGTGCCAGCGGCGTGCTGCACCGAGCCGGCAGTTAAAAACAGCCCGCCCTTGAAGAATCCGTGATTGAGACAATGCAACAGGCCCGCGGCAATCGCCAGCGGCGTGCCAATGCCGATGCCCATCATCATGTAGCCGATCTGGCTGACAGTAGAAAACGCTAACATGCGTTTCAAATCGGTTTGCACCATGGCGTACATCACACCCACGGCCATGGTGACGGTGCCAACCCAAACGAGGGATGCACTGCCCCAGGCGAACCCATCGTTCACCGGCCATGCGCCAAAGCTGTGCATACGGCAGGCCAGATAAACGCCAGCCTTCACGTAGCAGGCCGCGTGCAGCAAAGCGCTCACCGGAGTGGGCGCGGCCATGGCTTCGGGAATCCATGTATGCAGCGGGAATTGCACGGATTTCGCCACGAGCGAGACCAGCATCAAAGCAAAAACTCCGCCGGTGAAAGCGTGCGCAACGGCTGGATCGGTCCAGAGCGCACTGCCGGTGCGGTGGTAGATCACAAGGATGGCCGCCAGCAGGCCGTAGCCCGCAATGTGCGTCATCAGCAGCACTTTGCGCGCGCCGGCAACCGCCTCAGCGTTGGTGTACCAGAAACCCACCAAACTGAAGGAGCACAATCCGACCAGTTCCCAGCAGAGATAGAAGAAGAAGAGGTTGGCGCTGTAAACCAGTCCGACGAAGCCGGCGATGAAGATCAGCATCGACGCATAGAAGCGTGTGGCGGACTTGTCGTGGGCCATGTAGCCGATGGAGTAGAGCAGCACAAATGCGCCTAGGCCGGTCCCCATCAATGCGAATAGGACGCTGAGGGCGTCCACGTGGAAGACAAGAGCGAGCGGGCCATCCCAGTGGAGAGCATTCAGATTGACGAATTGGCCGGCCTTGACCGATCCCACCAGAGCGGCCACGGATGCGACAGCCGGCAGACAGGTGATAAAGGCCAGAATCCCCTTTGCTCGTGCGTTAAGGAGCCTTGCGGCTAAGATCTGCAGCGCGGCTCCTATGAGAAGCGAGCATGGCGCAATCAGAATTAAGGTCTCTGCGTTCATGGCTGAAATACTAGTCAGCAGGAAGGTTCCGAGATGTGACAGGACTCACCTCAGAGGTATGTACCACGATGCGGTACGCGACTGCATCGGCATCCCGCCGGGGTTGTTTCAGCACGAAATGGTTTGCTCGATCGGTGCGCTTTGGGGCCGGAAGGTTTGCTTGCGGGGTTCGATTCAAAGGGGCGAAAGTTCGCTTCTGTGGTTCGAAAATGCTGCTCCCCTCACCCTGTGTGCAAACCTGGGGGGCGGACCGTCAGCTTCAAGGGTGCTGAATTTCAGGCGAAGGTTCGTATGCGAATAGCCAAAGTGAATTCAGCTTCGGCTGACAGGGCTAGCTTTACGGCTGAATTGGGTGCCTCGACGGGATTTCTTCGTCTGAAATCAGGGTGTGCGCCGGAATTGTTTGGCGTGGCAAATGGAGTCGGAGACGGCCCAAATTGCGCCGGAAATGGCGATGCTGATGCCGTTGGCTGCCCACATGAAATGGTCGTGAGGGCTGGCCAGGAGCTTAGGAATCCAGACCAGTAGTTCGAAGCCGACAATCTGAGCGGTCAGCAGACGCGAGGCGAGTGAGGCCATGACGCCCGAAAGAATGGCCGCGGCGGCGAGGAAGAAGCCGACGGTTGTGGCATAGCACCAGAACACCTGCGAAGGGGGAATCCACTTAGGGACCCAGGCGGCAAGGCCGGGCATGTCGTAAATATGGACGATGCCGAAGGAGATTGCGCAGAGGCCGGCGAGACGGGCGAAGAGGGACTCCCGGCGCGCGATCAGCGAGCCTTCGGTTGAGAACCGGGCGAAAAGAACAGCTCCGGCGACGACCAGCGAAAACTCCTCAAAGAAGTTGCCGGTGGAGTCGAAGCCGCTCATTCCTTCGAGAATCTTGGGCACCCACAAGAGCGCGAAAACGGAGTAGACGGCGGTGAGCGTAAGTGCGCCCAAGCGAGCTGTTCGACGCCAGAGGAGCGCGAGCCCGGCGGCGAGCTCGATTAATGCGGTGAGATAGGCGAGAGGCTCGCGGAAAGGGACACCGGGGCCGACGCGCTGCCAAGTGGTGGCGAAGTCGCCTGAAGCCAGGCCGACAAGGCCGAGGAAGATGGCTCCAGCGGCGTAGGCGTAAATGCCGAGATCGGATGCAAGACTGCGGTTTTGCATTTGGTTTCTGTGGGGAGGGGGCAGCGAACACTGACAGAGTAGCACGATTCCGAAGTTTCCCGGTTCTGAAAATCCGGGCTCTGGCTTCGAACGGATCGACCCCGCATGGGTGCTAGATGTCTTTGAGGATCGCCTCTTTGGGCACATTCTTATGAGTAGCAATATCGGCAAGAAGCCCGTTCAAGGTTCCGATTCTGAGGGGGTTGTGCGCCGGAACTGCGATGCGATGGGGAGTGGGATGCTGGGTTTGGAGGATGACGTGGCTGCCGACCTGATGGATTTTCAGGTAATCCCAGCGCTTGCAGAGGTGCTTGACCAGTTCATCTCCGCTCAGATCGCGTGGGAGTCTCATGCGACTGCGAGCACTTCATCGCGAATCAGATGAAGGCGGATGGAGGCAGGCGCAGCCGCGTCGAAGTAGAAAGCTTGAACGGCCTCGCGGACGTTGGCTCTCAGCTCATCCCAGCTATCGGCCTGAGTGAAGATGCTCTCGCCAAGGGCTTCGGCTGTATAGCCGCCGTCGGCCTCTTGCGCAACCTCAAAGACGAGTTCCTTCATGCGGTTTGTACCTCCTGCCGCTTCCTTTCATCATACCTCGACCTCGGAGTTGAAGCGAAGAATAGAGTTTCCGCTAGGTTGGGATTCGAGGATTCCCAGGTCTGAAAATCCAGGGCGGGAACGCCCTCCTGAGGCTACGTAGAAGCGCAGAGAAGAGCAAAGTAAAGGGGTTATAAGCCCCGAATATGTTCCACGTGGAACATATTCATTCTGTTGAGTTTAGCTCGATGTTTACTACATAATTATCAGCAAGATTTTGAAAATATAGTTGGGTTGGGTGCAGGTGGTTTCCCATGTCTGAAATTCCAGACATGGGCCGACCATCATTTGTGGTCAGACCTGCGCGGCCCGCCCTCGGAAATGAAGCGAAGAATATGGTATCCGGCGGGTTGGGATTCGAGGATTCACAGGTCTGAAAACCCAGAACTGGCCCACCCGTCGGCGGCTGTTCGTTGTCAGTCTTTCGGCTTCTCCCGTGACAGCATCTCCTCCAAAGCTGCATTCGCCTCGCGACGTTCTTCGGTGCGCTTTTCATAATTCCACAGATCGTTCAGAACGAGGTTGACCAGTGCTATCCTTCCGCAGGTTATTCCTACAAGGATTGTCCTAAGGAGCGACAGGTCCGAGGCGTCAAAGCGATGGAAGAGAATCCTCATGGCTACGAGGAATAGTAGGAATAACAAGCTTGTGTAAAGGAGGTTCATGAAGAGGGAAGTAAATGACAATGCAAGGTAGTTTAGGAGATTGTACGAGTTGTTGTGCAACGATTCCAGCAATTGGATATGATCTCGATCCTGTTGGATAAGGTTCCGAATCCCTGCCTTGAAGCTTCGACTCCCAGTCCTGGATGCGCTGATGCGGAGGAGGTGCAAAATATCCTTTATCTCTTTGCTGTAGAGCGAAATGAGGCCGCTGGCGGCGAATATGACAAACGTCATCGTAACAGGATGCGCGGCAATCCAGTCGTGCGCGGCGTTAAAAAGGTTCAAATGCATTTCACAACAGCATACTACTGTAGAAGCGGGCTACCACCCGGTTCTGCTCCTTTGCTCCATTTTTCTCCCCAGAAGGCCTGGGCCGCAGGCCCTCGGGTTTGTGGTGGCCTTAAGGGTGCGCCGCATGAATAATCTACTCGAAAATTAATTGCGTTTTAACGTAGAGGTTATGGCATAATTTGCGCATTGATTTCACCTCGGGAGGTCTAAGACATGAAACTCCTACTTGTGGCAACATTGCTTGCATTGACCTCAAGTCACGCCAGCGCAGTCAACAATAATGGATACGAGACGGTCCGGATTGCGGCTCCAGGAACGTATCGTTGCATCAATTCCAAAGCTGATGAGATCACCTTGAGCGTACTCCGCGTTTCGGTACAAAAGACCAGTGGTTTTTTTGTTGCGGACAAGACGGCCGGGATTGCAGTCCTTACCCAGCTAAACGCAGACTCGAACACTACCCCCGCCAAGACGCCTTCAGTCAACATGGTAGATATCTCCGGAGAGAGCACAGGCCAGGTGTTTTTGCCGCTTGAGTATTCGATTGCAAATCGGTTGCAACTCCTGGAGGGGACTACTGAGACAACCGAGCTGCTTGTTTCGATGTATCTCGAAAAAACACGCGGGAGCAATGGTTTTGGCGATGTGTTGAAGGCAGCAGGGGATCTGCTTGGAAAGCTGCCGATTCCCGCAAACCCATATTTGACGGCAGCAAACACGTTTATAAGTTATGCAAACACAACGGTTCAAAATGAAACCACAGGAGGTGGCGCGCAGGAATTTGCAAGTTTGGATTTGAAGTTTGCTGATCGCAATTATCCTGATGAGCAGAGCTGCAGGAACGGCGGAGGAGAGGGAGCTGAAGCGATTGCGGTGATAGCTGCCACTGGCGGAAGCGGGCCAAATCTACTGACACTGGGGAATTTGGACCAACGGTACTGTTGGCGATACACCACCGATGGCGCTAGCGAAATTCAATACGCTTCCAAACCAATAGCTGGTTGCTCGCCGAGCATTCCCGAGTCGGAGTGGACAGAGCCGTCGAATGACTACACTATGTTGCTTTTGACCGCGGCCGTGGTGCTCCCCACCCCAACGCCGGCGGTGGCGCTTCTGCAACCTCATACGGGCGGCCTTTTCCGTTTGGATTCCTTTGGCGGTGGTAAAGCTGGGCCTCCGGCCGCCGATTTGGGATTGGCCGATCAAAGACTCAAGGACTTGACCGCCTCTCGTCGATTCTGCGATCACATGGGCGTATCCCGAGCGCTGTGCGGCGTAAATTGAGAACTCGCCGTCATTGATCAACGGGGATTCCAGCACGCTTCAGTGCGGTTGAATCCGTACACTGGGTTACCGCGTGAGTTCCAGCCCTAGTTATGTTTGCCCTTCCACTCCTCATACGGGTCCTGGAAGTCTTCGATGCCGTCTTCGTGGAAGACCCAGAGGCGCGTGGCTACTTCGTCGATTAAGTCGTGGTCGTGAGTTACTAACAAAACCGTGCCTTCGTAGCGATGGAGAGCTATGTTGAGGGCGTTGATGGCTTCATCGGTCGGCCTGTAATCGGTGGTGGTATCAGTGAAAACAGTCGGGGGAAAAGCAAGCCTCAGGGGTTAAAACCCCTTATCTTTAAGGTCCTTTTCGGCACGACTGAAGTCGTGCCCTGACACAGAGCTAAGAAAGGCCAACGCGGGTCCTTCG
>JBAPYY010000615.1:0-2359 GCA_049284975.1 Occallatibacter sp. | reverse complement strand
ATTGCACGCCGCACCCCGGCTTCGGTAATTGGAATCGCTTCCAAAAAGCGATGAGTGAAATTATCGACCGCTTGCCTGCAGCAGGCGGAAACAAATGGAAGGACGTCACTCCGTGACCATCGAAGGCAAGCGACAAAGTATTCCGTTGACCGAAGGGCCGAGCCGTGCGGCGGCGCGGTCGTATCTGCGCGGTTCTGGATTCAAAAAAGACGATCTGCATAAGCCGATTATCGGCATTGCGAACACATGGACCGAGATCGGTACCTGCAACGTGCACCTGCGCGAGATTGCGGAGGCGCTGAAAGAGGGCATTCGCGAGGCAGGCGGCACGCCGATGGAGTTCAATACCATCACCATCTCCGACGGTATCACGATGGGCACGCAGGGCATGAAAGCCTCGCTGGTTTCGCGCGAAGTGATCGCCGATTCCATTGAACTGATGTCGCGCGGCAATCTTTTCGACGGACTGGTAGGCATTGGCGGCTGCGATAAAAATATGCCCGGCATCATCATGGCGCTGTGCCGGCTCGATATTCCGGGCTTTATGCTTTACGGCGGCTCCATCGCGCCCGGCAAGCTCAATGGCGCAGACATCACCATTCAGGATGTCTTTGAGGGCATCGGCTCCCATGCCGCCGGCCGCATCGACGATGCTGGTCTTGAAGCTCTGGAGGCGCATGCCTGCCCCGGCGCGGGTGCATGCGGCGGACAATTCACCGCCAACACCATGGCCATGTCAGCTGAGATTCTGGGCATCGCGCCTATCAAGCTCTCCGGAGTGCCGGCAACAGCGGCGGATAAACACGCCGCCACGCGCGAAGCCGGCCACATTCTGATGGATGCCGTCCGCGCTAATCGGCGGCCTTCGCAAATCATTACGCGCAAGTCTATTGAGAACGCCATCGCCAGCGTAGCCGCCAGCGGCGGTTCAACCAACGCGGTTCTGCATCTGCTGGCGATTGCGCGAGAGCTGAACATTCCGCTTACCATTGACGATTTCGACGCCATCAGCAAGCGCACACCGTACATCTGCTCGCTCACTCCGGCTGGCAAGTTTGTCGCATCGGATTACCAGGCCGCCGGTGGATCACGTCTACTTGCCAAGCGACTGATTGACGCGGGCCACGCTGACGGATCGACGCTCACCATCAGCGGAAAGACGCTGGCTGAAGAAGCTGCGCTTGCCGAGGAGACTCCCGGGCAGCAAGTCATCGGAAGTTTTGAAAAACCCATCAAGCCCAACGGAGGGCTGGTGATTCTGAAAGGCAATCTTGCGCCCGAAGGCTGCGTAATGAAGATTGCGGCGGCCAACCGCTACGAGCATCGTGGACCGGCGCGGGTATTTGACACAGAAGACGCCTGCTTTGCCGCAGTGCAATCCAGGCAGATCAAGCCGAACGATGTGCTGGTGATTCGTTATGAAGGCCCCAAGGGCGGACCGGGAATGCGCGAGATGCTGCAAGTGACCGCAGCCATCAGTTCGAACGCAGAACTGAGCGCAACGGTTGCTCTGCTGACCGACGGCCGATTCAGCGGCGCGACGCGCGGATTTACCGCCGGTCACGTTGCCCCCGAGGCTTTCGTCGGCGGACCCATCGCCGCAGTTCGCGAGGGCGACATCATTCACTTCGATATTCCCAACCGTAAACTCGACATTGAAATCAGCGATGCGGAGATGGCCGCGCGCTTGAAGAACTTTGCGCCGCCCGCACTGCGCTGGCCCCGAGGCGTCTTTCGCAAATATGTTGATCGCGTAAGTTCGGCCTCTGAGGGAGCAACAACGTAAAACAGCTTCTAGCTGCTAGCTTTCAGCCACTAGCTAGAACAGGTAACTAAGCTGACTTTGGAAAACGGAATAACGTCTTGCGTAAAGAGGAAATACAATGACAAACACACTCGACGTCAACCTATGGTCTTCCGCGGAGCACGCGTTGGACTATCTCAGTCACGCGGACTCGATTCCGCATCGCGTCGAAGGTGAAGCCACCCTGCTTGAGTTTGTGCCTCTTGAGGCTAAGCACATTCTCGACCTTGGCAGTGGGGGTGGAAGGCTCCTTGCTTTGATGAAAGCCGCCAGGCCGGGCGCCCAATTGGTTGGACTGGATTTCTCACCGACGATGCTGGAGGCCCTGCACAAGCTGTTTGCGGGCGACAGTGGTGTGACGATCATCTCGCATGATTTGGAAAACACGTTGCCTCGGATGGAGCCGTTTGACGCGGTGATCTCGAGTTTTGCCATTCATCACGTGTCTCATCAACGAAAACGCACGCTGTATGGGGAGATCTCCGAACTGCTCGCTCCGGGCGGAGTTTTTTGTAATCTCGAACACGTCTCATCGCCAAGTGCTCGCCTCCACGC
>JBAPYY010000614.1:0-1752 GCA_049284975.1 Occallatibacter sp. | reverse complement strand
GCCGGGAGGAACTCAATCCGTGTCGCAAGTGCGACGGACCTCGAATCCGTGCCGTCCGTTTTTTGGGGTCGCTTCTGCTGGGCGCCCTGTGCTTTTTTACGCCAGCGCAACCTTTAGCGTGATGCCGATATCGGAGTGCTTTGTGTCGGGCATCTCAACACGCAATGAAGCGTCATCCTGCTTCCACTTCAAGTCGCCCTTGTAACCGAGCAGTTCAACATTGCGAATCCTTCCCGGAGCCTGTGCGCTGGCAAGGCCGAACGCATTCACCACTGCGGCTTTCTCCGGCCAGCCCATGACAAATGCATAAACATTGCTGTCTTTGGCCGTGAAACGGATATCTTCAGCAGTCAGATCCTTCTGCTTGTCTTCGTTGAAATTCCCTGATTCAATCTTGACCTGGGTCGATGGGCCTTCTCCATAAATCTTCCACGGTCGCGTACTGTAAATGCCTTCGCTATTCACCGCCATCCACGCGGTGATGCCTTCCAGCACCGTCATTTCCTCGAAGTCGAGTTCCCCTGAGTTGGGCAACGGGAAGTTCAAAAGAAGGTTTCCGTTTTTGCTCACGATATCGGTCAGCAAGTCGATGACTTTCTTCGGTGTCTTGTACCTTTCGCCGCGATTGTAGTGCCATTGACCAATGCAGGTGTCTGTCTGCCAGGGGTTCTTGGCAATGCCGTCGGAGACACCGCGCTCATGATCCAACAGGCAGGTGCCAATGGCGCAGTCGGTGCTCTCCTTGCTGGTGTAAACGGCCTCCGTCCGGCCGCCGTGCAACTGCGCACTCACGTTGTAGAGGTGCGACACTACCTTCAGCCCGTAGTCTTCGAAAGGCAGATGCCCATCGGTATAGAGCAGGTCCGGCTGATACTTGTCAATGAGGTCGGTCATTCGGTCGACGTAATGCCGCTTCCACGAGTCAGGAATGCCGTCGTCGTTCCAATCAAGCCTGTCGACAAATCGTGCGCAATCTGCATCGTGATACAGGTCGGCATACTGCGCGTCAACACCATCGTAAGAGACGCCGGCCAGCGGACCGGCCTTATCCGCGCCATGACTCGTCGCCCACCACTTATAGCTTATCCAAAGGTGCTCGCTGACTCCAAAGCGCAGCCCCTGCTTTTGCGCCGCCTTTTGCCATGTGCCAACAACATCTCTCTTCGGGCCCATGTTAACCGCGTTCCAGCGCGTGTATCTCGAGTCCCATAAGTCGAAGTTATCGTGGTGAACGCCCATGCTGAAGAAGTACCTCGCGCCAGCCTTCTTGTAGAGGCTCATCAGGTGGTCGGGATCCCACTTTTCGGCTTTCCAGTGATTCACCAGATCCTTGTAGCCGACCTTCGAGGGATGCCCGTAAGTTTCCACGTGGTAAAGGTACTGGTCCGATCCTTCCATGTACATGTTGCGCGCATACCAGTCGCCGCGTTCAATCGCGGACTGCGGGCCCCAGTGCGACCAGATGCCGAATTTCGCGTCGCGAAACCAATCCGGAATCCGATAACCCTCGAGAGATTGCCTGGTGGGAGAAAAGTTTTGGCCTTGCGCCCTTGCAAACTTTGGAAGAGCAAGAGCGGCCGTTGCACCGCCCAGGATTCCGAGGATTTCGCGTCTGTTCATTGCCATTTGAGTTTCCTTTCGCGGTGCATTTCGGCTTGTGTTTTCAGCTTGCAATCCTGATTTGTTTCTCATGCCATTGGCTTTATCGAACATCTGCCGTGAGAATCGCCTCCCGGAGTCTTTGCTCGGCCT
>JBAPYY010000613.1:0-6272 GCA_049284975.1 Occallatibacter sp. | reverse complement strand
ATTCCAGCGTGCCGTTGGTGCCGGTGTAGGAATTGACCCCGGTCGGGTTCAGGAATGACATGCGGTTCTGCGCTTCGCGAACTGGCGGCATTGAATCCCAGCGCAGGCCGGCGTTGATCGTCAGTTTGCCGGTCGCCTTCCAGTCGTCGTTTACGTAGATCGCGAATGGGTGGTAACGCGCGCCGGTCTCCTGGGCATTAGGCGCGTACTCGGTATAACTCGCCGAATCAACCGCGCCGATCATGTAGCTGGCATAGGGCAATCCGGCGCCGGTCGTCGCGGTGTTGGTGGTGCCGGCGGTGCCCGAAGAGCCGCTGACACTGGCGGTTTCGTTAACGCCAAAATTCAGCGTGAGCGGAGTCGTTCCTCCAACATCATAGAGGTCATTGAATTCCAAGAACTCGTACTGGCCGCCGAAGGTGAAGGAGTGCTTTCCCTTAATCCACTGCAGGTTATCCGTGAATGTGAAGGTATTCGTGTTTTGCAAATAGGCACCCGTATTGGGTCCCCACGTGGCCGGATTGTCTGTCCCGGTGAACTTGACTATCGGGAAGCTGTTGGGTGTCTGTCCAGCGGTGCCTGTCGGGAAGGTCATGCCGGACGCGGTTGCCGCATACGCAGGAGTGCCCAAGCTGGGGTTGCCATCGGGCGCGTGATATTGCGCCGCCCCATACTTGAACTGGTTGACCAGATTTTCTTTGATTACGTACGTGTCCTGGGCGATTGCAACCCTGGTTACAGGAGCATACGTCTTCGCATAGAAATAGGGCATCGGGCCGACGTTCGTCGTCTGGCTGCCGGCCAGGCCGATCAGGCCTTGGCGGCCTGCCGCAACGATCAAGCTTAGGCTGTGCTTGTCATTCAGATGGACATCCAGGCGCTCGGTTGTTGACCAGTTGTTCAGACCCCAGGCATAGGCTCCCATGTAGTTGTTGGTAAGGGCCGTGTTGAGGTAATTCGCTCCAGCCCAGTACTGCTGCATATATGTGGCGACGGGAGAAAGCTCAGCTTGCGGAATCACGTTCGCCGCTTTGGTGCCTTGGTCCACGCATGTGCCGGCCGAGTTCAAGGCGTACTGTTCGTTCGGAGCAGCGGTGGTGCCGAACTGCGTACGGGAGTAGGCGCCGGCGGTATACACTTGCGAGGTCGGATCGTAGATATTGACAGCTGTCGCGGAAAAATCGCCGCACAGCTCTGCAGGCGTGGGTATGGTTTGAGCTTGCGGCTTGGTCAGGGTCGAGTACCTGAAGCCCATGTAATTGCCGAAGAGAAAGATCTTGTTCTTCCAGATCGGTCCGCCGATCGTTATGCCGTATTCGTTCATGTGCTCCGGCGGTGTGTAGTAGGTGCCAGCCAGCGCGGCGTTGGGATAAGTCGTCGGGTATTGGGCAGGAATGAAGCCGGCTGCGTCGAATGCGGTGTTGCGCATTACGTCGTAGACCGAACCGTGAATTTTGTTGGTGCCGGACTTGATGGTGAAGTTCTCCACTCCAAGGCCCTGATACTCAGACGAGTAGGCCGTGGTCTTGAGCTGGAATTGATCTACTGCTTCCACCGAGATGGCAGACCAGATGTAGCGCGGGTCGCCGCTGACAGAAGCGGATTCCAGCGGAACGCCTTCAACATACATAACAGTTGATTGGGCGTTGCCGTTGACTACCATCGGTTCATCGGATTCGTTGTTCTTGGTTTCGTTGTTGGTGACACCGGGCATGAGTATGGCCATGTCGGTGGAGCGGCGTTGATCGGTACTGACGCCGTTTGCGCCGCCCATTTCCAGCGGCAGCGACTGATAGGCATCGTTTTCCATCGCAGCGCCCAGCGTCGCATTCTCTGTCTCCAGAGGCGGCGGAGCATCGGTGACGGTCACGGTCATATTCGCCGTGCCGATCTTTAGCGCCACGTTGAGTCCCAGCACCTGCATGCCGTCAACGTGAACGTTTTTACGAACGAGCGACTCAAAACCGGCAGCCGTGGTGGTGACGGTGTAGTCCCCTGGATCCAGCGGAGAGAGCACGTAATAGCCGGCCTTGTCGGCGGTGCGCGTGATCTTGACTCCCGTCGCCAGGTTTTGCGCTGTTACGTTAGCGCCTGCAACCAGAGCGCCAGTGGCATCGGTGACCGTGCCCTGGATGGTTGCCGACGCACCAAGCTGCGCTTTCGCGCCCAAAGGCGCCATCATAGCAATGACCAGCAGCGCCAGCCATCCCCACCTGGAACAGAGCAAGAGCCCGCGTTTCAGGCTCTTCGACGTTCCGCTCAAATTAAACTGCCCTTCTACGGCCATACTTCTCATTCAAGCCTCCATAAAATTGTTCACTTGCAAAATCGGTTACTGAGCACGCACAATTGGCACTATCCAGCAAATTTGCCGGCTTTGCCAGCAGTGGTCAGACCACTATTGAAACCACAATAGTGTCGTGCACAACATATTGATCTGTCAAGCCAGAATTGCTCAAGTCTAGGAAAGTCCCTGATAATCCATCAAAACAAAAGAGTTGCCCCGCACTGAAGTAATGTACTGCAAAGCCAATGGTCAGACCTTAGTGGTTCTTGGGCCGGCACGCCGAATGGAAAATGGTGTCCTTCGAAAACTGCCGGGAAACCCCCATAAACGCCCTCAGATCGTCAGGACGGAGACGAGCTTAGTTCTGCTTCAAGGGTCTTCGGCCGGGCAGCGGCTTTGGCCGACTTTCGCGCAATGGAGCGTTCCATGCCCTGCGCGACCTGCGCCATGCGCAGATGCTGCTCCATTAGCCTTCGCGCTTCCACGGGGTTGCGTGCGCGAATGGCGCGATAAATCATGCGATGCATCTCTGCGGACTCGCGCAGATCTGTCGAGCGCTCAACGGTTTTGCGGCGCTTGTCGTAAAGGGCCGACGTGATGGTTTCCATCAATGCAGCCAAAATAGGGTTACCGGAAGCCTGCGAGAGAATGCGGTGAAAGAGTACGTCGTGGATCAGAAAATCTGTGGGGCTGTCCACAGAGGCAAAGATCTCTGCCACTTCCTCGGCCAACGCGGTATGATGCTCCTCTTTGGCGCGTTCGGCAGCGAGAGCGGCGAGATTGCTTTCAAGAATCAACCGCACCTCAAACATTTGCCAGGATTGAAAGCCGTGCAGCACACCCATCAGGCTGAAGGATGCCTTGCCGAACTCGGCCGGGCCATCGGCTACGAAGGTTCCCACCCCGTGCCGCACCTTCATTACACCCATCGCGGCCAGGTACCCAATTCCAGTACGCAAACTGGCGCGGCTGATATTCAAAGTGCGCGCAAACTCTCGCTCTGGGGGGATCTTGTCGCCCGGTTGCAAAGTGCCACTCTCTATAAGGGCGCGGATGTGGTTCACCACTTGCATGGTCCGATGGGTGTCCGTCAGGTCTTGCTTCATCCGCGGCATAATAGGCCAGCACCCTCTTAAATGCGGGCAAGACGAGATTAACACTGAAGACCCTCGTCTGCGCTGCAGAATTTTTTGGGCCGCTCAGTCGATTGGCTGCCAGATGTGTATACTGTGGTCTGACCACTCTGAGGTCAACCTCGACGCTTCGCCGCGAAAGGGCAAGGGTGCAGCCATGCTGATCCACGAAGACCGTTTGTTTCCCGCCGAATCCGCAACGCGAAAGATAGCCAAAGCTCTGTATCAGCACATTCGGGCCTTACCCATCATCAGCCCGCACGGGCACACGCAAGCGGCCTGGTTTGCGAAGAACGAGCCGTTTCCCGACCCGGCGATGCTGTTCGTCCAACCCGATCACTATGTCTACCGGATGCTCTACAGTCAGGGAGTTCCCCTCGAAGACTTGGAGATTGGGAAGCCGGAAATGAAGGACGCGCGCAAAGTGTGGCGCATTTTCGCCAGCCATTATTACCTGTTTCGCGGAACCCCGACGCGCCTTTGGCTGGATTTTGCCTTTCAGGAGCTCTTTGGGATGCAGGAGCGGCTCTCGGAAAAAACCGCCGACCACTACTTCGACACCATTTCAGAAAAATTGCGCACGCCCGAGTTCTTGCCCCGCGCCCTTTATGAGCGCGCCAATCTTGAAGTGCTGGCAACCACGGATTCTCCTCTCGACTCGCTCGACGATCACAAGGCAATTCGCGACTCCGGCTGGAAAGCGAGAATTGTGCCCACCTTCCGGCCTGATCCAGTTGTCGATCCGGAGTTTGCGGGATTTTCCGGCTTGATTCAAAAATTGGGAGAAAAGACCGGGGAAGATACAACCACATGGCCCGGATACCTGAACGCTCTGCGCAAGACGCGCGCGCGCTTCCGCTCGCTCGGCTGCACGGCAACCGATCACGGGCATCCCACCGCGCAAACCGCCGATCTGCCCGCGGCCGAGGCTGCCGATCTCTTTCGTCGTGTGCTGGCCGGCAATGCCGATTTGCAGCAACAAGAACTTTTCCGCGCCCAGATGTTGACAGAGATGGCGCAGATGAGCCTGGAAGATGGGCTGGTCATGCAGATCCACCCCGGCAGCGTTCGCAACCATAATCGCAAGGTCTATGAGCGCTACGGTCGCGACACAGGCGCCGACATTCCCAGGCCTACCAACTACGTGGACGCACTACGCCCCTTGCTCGATCGGTTTGGCAACGAGAGCAAGTTGACTATCATTCTATTTACGCTGGACGAATCTACATTTAGTCGTGAATTGGCTCCTCTTGCAGGACATTATCCGTGCCTGCGTCTCGGCCCGCCTTGGTGGTTTCTCGACAGTCCCGAGGGGATGATGCGTTTCCGGGAATCAGCAACCGAAACAGCGGGTTTCTACAACACGGTCGGCTTCAACGACGATACGCGCGCATTCCTTTCCATTCCTGCACGCCACGACGTGGCGAGACGCATTGATTGCTCTTTCCTGGCGAGGCTGGTCACTGAACACCGGATCGAGGAAGACGAAGCGTTTGAAGTTGCGCATGAGTTGACATACGGACTGGTGAAAAAGGCGTATAAGCTGTAAGGGCGGGATATGGCGTTCAGCGCGGAATTGAAGACGAACCAGGAAGCGCAACCGTCGCACAGCGCACGGATAGGGCGCGTTCGCTGGTCCATCTGCGCCATGCTCTTCGCTGCCACCACCATTAATTACATGGACCGCCAGGTTCTGGGACTTCTCAAGCCCACTCTCATGCAGAGCGTGGCCAATCACGGCATTGGACTGACAGAGCAAACATTCGGCACCGTGGTGGCTTTCTTTACTCTTTTCTATGCACTCGGCCAGCTTGGCGCGGGGCGCTTCGTTGACAGGGTCGGCACGCGCATAGGCTACATCGTCATCATGGCCATTTGGAGCCTCTCGGCGATGAGCCACGCGCTGGTCAACTCGGTTCTCCAACTCGGCATCGCGCGCTCCTTCCTTGGCATCGGTGAATCCGGCAACTTCCCCGCCGCCAACAAAACAAACGCCGAGTGGTTCCCACAGAAGGAGCGCTCCTTCTCTTTCGGCATATTCAATTGCGGAGCGAATGTCGGCGTAATTCTGGCGACGCTCCTGGTGCCTCTGGCAACTTATTTTTTTGGTTGGCACGCCGCATTTCTGGTTACCGGATTCTTCTCGGCGTCGTGGATCTTGGTGTGGTACTTCAAGTACCACAGACCTACCGAACATCCGACGCTCTCCGCTGCCGAACTTGCTTACATTAACCAGGATCCTCCAGAGAAGTCTGGTCCGTCCACTCCCTGGGTCAAGCTGTTTGGCATTCCTCAAACCTGGGCGTATGCCATATCGAAATTCCTCACTGATCCCATTTGGTGGTTCTACCTTTATTGGCTGCCGAGTTACTTCAGCGATAAATTCCATCTGAGTCTTGTGGGCCTGGGGCTGCCCATCTTAATTGTCTACAACGCGTCTGCCGTTGGCAGCATTTACGGTGGCTGGTTGCCCGCGTCCTTCATTCGCATGGGACTTACCGCCGAGCGCGCGCGCTTGGTGGCCATGCTTCTATGCGCCTGCCTCATCGTCCCCGTTTTTCTGATCAACTATCTTCACGCGGATGATTTCGGTAAATGGGCCGCAATCGGATTGCTGAGTATCGCAGCCGCTGCACACCAGGGCTGGTCAGCCAATCTCTTCACTACGGCCTCTGATATGTTTCCGCGCAGCGCCGTTGGATCGGTCACCGGAATCGGCACCATGGCCGGTGCCGTCGGTGGTTTTCTGCTAGCCTCGTTTGCGGGTCACATTCTCCAGATAACGCATAGCTATGCGAGCCTGTTTGCACTGGCCGCCAGCGTTTACCTGTTGGCCTTGTTCGTCATAGTCT